>NZ_DASSVG010000390.1:0-4828 GCF_035706265.1 Ramlibacter sp.
CTGCTGGCCGCCGGCGAGGTTGGCGCCATGGCAGAACACGCACTTGTGCTGCTCCGCCAGCGCGCGCCCTCTCGCCATGCGCGCCGCATCCGGCGGCGTGGCCGGCGCCGGAGCCTGGACGGGCGGCAGCGTGCCGATGAAATCCGAGAAGCCGCGCAGGTCGTCTTCGGTCAACGCCTTCGCCACCGCCGTCATGGCTTCGTTGCTGCGCCGGCCTTCCCGGAACAGGAACAGCTGCGTGATCGCATAGAGCGAAGGCTGGCCGGCCAACACGGGGATCAGCGGCGTGTCGGCCCGCCCGTTGGCGCCATGGCAGGTGGCGCACAGCGTGGCGAAGCGCTGCGCGTAGGAGGCGGCCGCCGGCGTGCCGGGAGCTTTCTGCTGGCCCCCGGCCGGCGGCGCCGGCGCCACCAGCGCGAGGGCCGCCACGCAGGACGCCAGGCGTGCCGCCCTCCCCGTCATCGCTTGCCGTAGCTGATGCGGTAGATCGCGCCCGCGTGGTCGTCGCTCACCAGCATGGAGCCGTCCTTCAGCACCAGGAAGTCCACCGGGCGGCCGAGATACTGGTTGTTCTCGACGAAGCCGGTCATGAAGGGCTCGACGCGCGCGCCGCCCTTGCCGTCCGGCCAGGCCACCGAGATGTCGGCGTACTTCTTCGTGCGGTTCCACGGGCCGTGCCGCGCGATGAACATCGCGCCCTGGTACTTGGCGGGAAACATCTTGCCGCGATAGAAGGTCAGGCCCAGCGAACCGGCGTGCGGCCCCAGCAGCGCGGCCGGCTTCACGTAGTCGTCGCACGACTTGCCCCAGCCGAATTCCGGATCCGGGATGCTGCCCTGGTGGCAATAGGGAAAGCCGAAGTGCTGCTCGCCGGGCCGGGTGACGTGGTTGAGCTCGTCGTTCGGCAGTTCCTCGCTGAACCAGTCGCGCCCGTTGTCGGTGAACCAGAGATGGCCGGTCTTCGGATCGAAGTCGAAGCCGACCGTGTTGCGCACCCCCGAGGCGATCGTCTCGTTGCCGGTGCCATCGAGGTTCATGCGGTAGATCTTCGCCCACGGCCCGGGATCGCAGATGTTGCACGGCCCGCCCACGGCGTAGTACAGCTTGTTGTCGCGGATGCGCAGGTACTTCCAGCTGTGGTCGCCGCCGCCGGGCAGCTGGTCGTAGATCACCTTGGGCTCGCCCAGGTTGTCCAGCCGGCCGTCGACGTTGTCCCAGCGCATGATCTTCGTGTTGGTCGCCAGGAACAGGCTGCCGTTGGCGTACTCGATGCCGGTGGCCATCGGCATCTTGTCGATGATCACCTTGGCCTTGCGGTCGCCCTGCTCCGGGACGGCGTAGACCTTGTTGGCGACGAACAGCGAGCTGACCAGGATGTTGCCGTTCGGGCCCTGGCGCAGGCCGCGGGCGTCCAGGATGCCCGAGGCCCAGGTCTCGACCTTGAAGCCGGGCGGCAGCTTGAACTTCGCGGTGGGGAGCTTGTCCGGCGCCGTCGGAATCGGAAACGCCGGCACCGGCGCCATCTGCATCGCGGCGTCGGTCTTCGGTCGTCCCTTGGCCCACCCGGGTTCATCCTGCGGGGCCTGCTGCGCCAGCGCGGGCGCGGCGCAGCAGGCGGCGGCAAGCAGAACAAGCGAGCGCAACTGCTTCATGACTTGTCTCCTTCGGCGTTGTGGGGCCGCGATTCTGATCCGCGCCGCTCAGGCGGGCAACAGATTCGGCGCGCAACGGGTACAAGCTAGGCACCTTTCTTAAGCCCGGCGCTCT
Source organism: Ramlibacter sp. (assembly GCF_035706265.1). Taxonomy (GTDB): domain Bacteria; phylum Pseudomonadota; class Gammaproteobacteria; order Burkholderiales; family Burkholderiaceae_C; genus Ramlibacter. The sequence continues at coordinate 1,768 of NZ_DASSVG010000390.1, forward strand.
TTCATGCACGCATTGCATATCGCTTAGTCGCCTCATTGGATTGATCGATGGCGCCGGCGCGCGCACACTGCCCGCTCAGTTGCGGAGGCCAGCTTTTGGAAGTTTCGTTCGGCAAGGAAATCGAGTCGCTGCGCCTCGGCGCGGGAGACACCTTCCACGGCGAGGGCATCCTCGCCATCACCAAGGCGCTGCTGCAGTCCGGCGTGGCGTACGTCGGCGGCTACCAGGGCGCGCCGGTGTCGCACCTGCTCGACGTGATGGTGCAGGCCCGGCCCTACCTCGACGAGCTCGGCGTGCACGTGGAGGCCTGCTCCAACGAGGCCTCGGCCGCGGCGATGCTGGGCGCCTCCATCCACTATCCGCTGCGCGGCGCCGTCACCTGGAAGTCCATCGTCGGCACCAACGTGGCGGCCGACGCGCTCTCCAACCTGTGCTCGCCGGGCGTGACTGGCGGCGCGCTGATCGTGGTCGGCGAGGACTACGGCGAAGGCGCCTCCGTGATCCAGGAGCGCACCCATGCCTTCGCGCTGAAGTCGAGCATGTGCCTGCTGGATCCGCGGCCGGACCTGGCGGTGATGACGCGCATGGTGGAGCACGGCTTCCGCCTCTCCGAAGCGTCCAACATGCCGGCCATCCTGGAGTTGCGCATCCGCGCCTGCCACGTGCGCGGCAGCTTCGAGGCCCGGGACAACGTGCCGCCGCCGGTCTCCACCCGGGCCCTGATGGAGAATCCGGCCGGCTTCGACTACATGCGGCTCGCGCATCCGCCGGTCACCTTCCGGCACGAGAAGCTCAAAGGCGAGCAGCGCCTCCCGGCGGCGCGCCAGTACATCCTCGACAACCAGCTCAACGAACTGTTCCCCGGCCGGCACGACGACGTGGGGATCATCGTGCAGGGCGGCGTCTACAACGCGCTCGTGCGCAGCCTGCAGCAACTCGGGCTCGCCGACGCCTTCGGCGCCACGGAGATCCCGCTGCTGGTGCTGAACGTGACCTATCCGCTGGTGCCGGAGCAGGTGGCGGACTTCTGTGCCGGCAAGCGCGCCGTGCTGGTGGTGGAGGAAGGCCAGCCCGAGTTCATCGAACAGGAAATCGCCACCCTGCTGCGGCGGCGCGACGTGCAGGCCAGGCTGCACGGCAAGGACCTGCTGCCCTCCGGCGGCGAGTACACGGTGGAAGTGCTGGCGACGGGCCTCACGCAATTCGCGGCGCGCTACCTGCCCGATGCCGCCGACGAGGAGGCGAGCCGCTGGCTGGCCGCAAACCTGGAGCGCCGGCAGGCCGCCGCCGCGGCACTGGCGAAGCCGCTGCCCGTGCGCCCGCCCGGCTTCTGCGTCGGCTGCCCGGAGCGCCCGGTGTTTTCGGCACTCAAGCTCGCGCAGCAGCAGATCGGCAACGTGCACATCGCCGCCGACATCGGCTGCCACGCCTTCGGCACCTTCGAACCGTTCTCGATGGGCCATTCCATCCTGGGCTACGGCATGTCGCTCGCCAGCCGGGCCGGCGTCTCGCCGATGATGCAGCGGCGCACGCTGGCCATCATGGGGGACGGCGGATTCTGGCACAACGGCCTGCTCACGGGCGTGCAGAGCGCGCTCTTCAACGGCGATGACGCCGTGCTGCTGATCTTCAAGAACGGCTACACCTCGGCCACCGGCACGCAGGAGATCCTGTCCACGCCGGCGGAGGACGCCAAGTTCAACGCCGCCGACAAGGGCAAGAGCCTGGTCCACACCAACCAGACCATCGAGTCCGCGCTCAAGGGCCTGGGCGTGCAGTGGCTGCGCACCGTACACACCTACGAGGTGGAGAAGATGCGCGCCACGCTCACCGAGGCCTTCACCAGCCCCTTCGACGGGCTGAAGGTGATCGTGGCCGAGGGCGAATGCCAGCTCGAGCGCCAGCGCCGGCTCAAGCCCTGGCTGGCCAGCCTGCTGCAGAAGGGCGAGCGGGTGGTGCGCGTGAAGTACGGCGTCGACGAGGACGTGTGCAACGGCGACCACGCCTGCATCCGGCTCTCCGGCTGCCCCACGCTGACGCTCAAGGACAACCCCGACCCGCTCAAGGTGGACCCGGTCGCCACCGTGATCGACGGCTGCGTGGGCTGCGGCCTGTGCGGCGCGAACGCGCACGCGGCGACGCTGTGCCCCAGCTTCTACCGTGCCGAGGTGGTGCAGAACCCCAAGTGGCACGAACGCCTGTTCCACTCCTTCCGCCGCGCCGTCGTGCGTGCGCTGCAGCCCGCATGAAGTCTCCTATTTCCCTCCTGATTTGCGCCCTGGGCGGCGAAGGCGGCGGCGTGCTGACCGAGTGGCTGGTCGAGATCGCGCGCCACGCCGGCTACCCGGCCCAGGCGACCTCGATTCCCGGTGTCGCGCAGCGCACCGGCGCCACCACGTACTACGTGGAAGTGTTCCCCGTTCCGCTGGCGCAGCTCGCCGGCCGGCGCCCGGTCTTCAGCCTCAACCCGGTGCCCGGCGCGCTGGACGCGATGGTCTCCTCCGAGCTGCTGGAGACGGCGCGCCAGGTCGCCAACGGCATGGCCTCGCCCGAGCGCACGCTGGTGATCACGTCCTCCGCGCGGACGCTCACGACGCAGGAGCGCATGCCGCTGGGCGACGGGCGCAGCGACGCAGCCGAGCTGCAGCAGCTCGTGGCGCGGTTCAGCCGCACCCACCAGGTGTTCGACATGAACGCCCTGGCCAGGGACGCGGGCACCGTGGTCAGCGCCGTCATGCTGGGCGCGATCGCCGGCAGCGGCCTGTTCCCGTTCCGGCGCGAGGACTACGAGGCGGTGGTGCGCGCCGGCGGCAAGGGCGCCGAGGCGAGCCTGCGCGGCTTCGCCAAGGGTTTCGAGCGGGTGGCGCAGGGGCGTACGCAGGCGGAGTACCTGGCGCAGGTGCTGGCGCCGCCCGCGCCGCAGCCGGCGCCGGTTGCAGCGCACGTGCTGGCCGCCGCGGGCTTCCCCGCCCCGGTGCAGGAGATGTTCGCGCTCGGCTACCACCGGCTGGTGGACTACCAGGACCGCGCCTACGCGGACCTCTACGTGCAGCGCCTGCAG
>NZ_DASSVG010000391.1:0-4541 GCF_035706265.1 Ramlibacter sp.
CTGTGGCGCGCGCACGCGCTGCCCGGCCGCGGCAGCGTGGCGCCGGGCACCATCGTCTCTGTCGACGCGCAGGGCATCGGCGTCGCCTGCGGCGCCCAGGGGCGGCTCGAGATCACCGAGCTGCAGCGTCCGGGCGGCAAGCGCCTGGCCGCGGCGGAGTTCCTTCGCGGCTTCCCGCTGCAGGCCGGCCAGCGCTTCGACGCCTGATGTTCTTCCTGCGCGCCATCCACCGGCACCCCGAGTTCCGCGAGGGCATGCGCGCCACCGCCCCGGTGGCGCCGGGCCTTGCCGCCTGGGGCTTGATGACGGGCGTGGCCATGGTCAAGTCCGGCATGAGCGTGGTCGAGGCGGTGGCGATGACGCTGTTCGTCTACGCAGGCAGTTCGCAGCTGGCGGCGATCCCGCTGATCGTCGCCGGCGCGCCCTTCTGGGTGATCTGGACCACCGGCTTCTGCGTCAACCTGCGCTTCGTCGTCTTCAGCCTGCACCTGCGCGACTACCTGATGCACCTGCCGCGCTGGCGGCGGCTGGTCAACGGCTTCCTCACCGCGGACCTGAGCTACGCCCTGTTCACGGGCCGCTACCCGGAGCCGGCGCAGGACGCCGAAGGCCGGCTGGCGCAGGAGGCCTATCTCGCCGGCAACTACTTCCTCACCTGGGTCGCCTGGAACGCCGCCAGCCTGGCCGGCGTCGCGCTCGCCAACCTGATCCCGAGCGCCTGGGGCCTGGGCTTCGCCGGCGTGCTGTGCCTGGTGGGCGTGCTGTGCTCGCTCGCCAACACGCGGCTGCGGATGCTGGCGGCGGTGATCGCCGGCGGCACGGCGGTTGCCGCCTATGCCCTGCCCTTGAAGCTGAACATCGTGGCGGCGATCGCGCTGGCGGTGCTGGCCTGCTTCTGGCTGGAAGGTCGCCGGGGCGCGCCGCCGCGGGAGAAGCTGGCATGAGCGGTGTGACCGATGCTTGGACGCTGTTCGTGATCGCTGGCCTGGCCGGGGTGACGGTGCTCGCGCGCTGCTTCTTCTTCATCCTCGACCGGCCCTGGACGCTGCCGGCCTGGGCCCATCGGGCGCTGTACTACGCCCCGGTGGCGGCGCTGGCCGGGGTGGTGGTGCCCGAGGTGGTGATGACCGACGGCCACCTGGTGGCGACCTGGCAGGACGCGCGCCTGTTCGGCGCGGCCGTCGGGGCGGCGCTGTATTTCTGGCGCCGCAGCGTGCTGCTGACGCTGGTGGCGGGGATGGCGGTGTACCTGCCGCTGCACCTGGGGCTCGGTTGGTGAGGGGCTCGCGGCGTTTCTAGAATGCTGGATTCCCCCATCGAAAGAATCCAGCTCATGAACGTCCTGCGCTTCTCCGACCTCTGCGACGAAGGCCGCGCCCGCGGCCGCCGCGTCTTCATCCGGGCCGACCTCAACGTACCGCAGGACGACGCCGGCAACATCACGGAGGACACCCGCATCCGAGCCTCCGTGCCCTGCATCCAGATGGCGCTGGCCGGCGGCGCGGCGGTGATGGTCACCTCGCACCTGGGCCGCCCGACCGAGGGCGAACTGAAGCCCCAGGACTCGCTGGCTCCCGTCGCCAAGCGCCTCTCCGAGCTGCTGGGCCGGCCCGTGCCGCTGAAGCAGGACTGGGTCGACGGCGTCGACGTGCAGCAGGGCGAAGTCGTGCTGCTGGAGAACTGCCGCGTCAACAAGGGCGAGAAGAAGAACAACCCCGAGCTGGCGAAGAAGATGGCGGCGCTCTGCGACATCTACGTCAACGACGCCTTCGGCACAGCCCACCGCGCGGAAGCCACCACCTACGGCATCGCCGAATACGCCAAGGTCGCGTGCGCCGGCCCGCTGCTGGCGGCCGAGATCGACGCGATCACCAAGGCGCTCGCCAACCCGAAGCGTCCGCTGGTGGCGATCGTCGCCGGCTCCAAGGTCTCGACCAAGCTCACCATCCTGCAGTCGCTGGCGAAGAACGTCGACCAGCTGATCGTGGGCGGCGGCATCGCCAACACCTTCCTGCTGGCCTCGGGCCTGCCGATCGGCAAGTCGCTGGCCGAACCCGACCTGGTGAACGAGGCCAAGGCCGTGATCGAAGCCATGAAGGCGCGCGGCGCCGAAGTGCCGGTCCCCACCGACGTGGTGGTGGCGAAGAACTTCGCCGCCGACGCGCCGGCCACGGTGAAGAAGGCCGCCGACGTGGCTGCCGACGACCTGATCCTCGACATCGGGCCCGAGACGGCGGCCCGGCTCGCCGCGCAACTGAAGGCGGCCGGCACCATCGTGTGGAACGGCCCGGTGGGCGTGTTCGAGTTCGATGCCTTCGCCCAGGGCACCGAGACCATTGCGCGCGCCATTGCGGCATCGAGCGCCTTCAGCATCGCGGGCGGCGGCGACACGCTGGCGGCCATCGCCAAGTACGGCATCGAGCAGGACGTGGGCTACATCTCCACCGGCGGCGGTGCCTTCCTCGAGGTGCTGGAAGGCAAGAAGCTGCCCGCCTTCGAGATCCTGGAACGGCGCGCGCAGGCCTGAGCCGCGGGGCGCCTCAGGGCGCCTCGATCTCGTAGGGCGTGGCGAACAGGCGCGGGGGCTCCGGCACGGGCGCAGCCGCCGTCGCTGGCTCGGGCGCCGCGGCGCGCGGTGCAGCCTGCGCCGCCAGCACCGGCTTGCGCGCGCCCTGCCTCGACGCTGTCTTCTTCGCGCGGCGCTGCTTTGCCGAGCCCCGCTTGCCCTTGACCTGATTCCCTGCGTCCGGATTCGCAGCGTCGCGGTTCGCCGCCTCCTGCGTCGCAACTTCCCGCTCGGCAGCCTCGTGCGCGGCGGACTCCTCCACGCTGGCCTGCACCAGTGCCGCCCGCTGCCCCGGCGGCACATAGGCGCACGGAATGGCCTGGCGGAGGGCGAACTGGCGCAGGATCGCGCAGCGCTCCCAGTAGCGGCGCTCGTCTTCGCTGTCGTCCCAGGTCTTCAACCCCCAGGCCGCGCCGAGCGCGAGGCAGGCCGGCGCGAAGCCGCCGCCGGTGAGGAACACCGCGGTGATGCACACGTTGCTCACCGCACTCCCCATCCACATCGCCGATGCGGCGGCGTAGGCGGCGGGCTGCTCCGTCTCGGGCAGCGTGCTGGCGCGGTGGAAGGTGTAGGCCTTGCCGGCCGTGGTGAGCAGCGCGCCCACCGGGTGGATGGCGCCGGCCGTGGCGGCCACGCCGACGGCGGTGGTCATGCCATCGGCCACCGCCGCCTGCACGGCCTGCTCGCGCTGGTCCTGCGCCTGCGCCGCCGGCGCGGCCAGCAACGCCGACACGATGGCTGCGACGATCCTGCACGTCCTGCTCTTGTGCATCGCTCCCTCCCACCTTCCGATGGGCGCATTGCACCTTGCTCATCCACCTGGGCGCCAGCTTCTTCGCGCATTCCGTTGGTACGAAAACACTGCGCCGTGCACGGGAGCGCAGCCGTGCGCCGGCCGTCGCGCGCACGGCTGCGCCTGTCGGGCCTGTGTTGGTAACCGGTACGTCACCGGATCCATGTGAGAATCGAAAACCGACTTCGAGGAGATCGCCAGTCATGGCCCGTCGCGCCACCAAGATCGTTGCCACCCTGGGCCCCGCTTCGAGCGACCCTCCCGTCCTGGAGCGCATGATCCGCGCCGGCGTCAACGTGGTGCGGCTCAACTTCAGCCACGGCACCGCGCAGGACCACATCGATCGTGCGCGCCTGGTGCGCGACGCTGCCCAGAAGGCCGGCCGCGAGGTCGCGATCATGGCCGACCTGCAGGGCCCGAAGATCCGCGTCGGCAAGTTCGCCGAAGGCAAGGTGCTGCTGGAGCCGGGCGCGAAGTTCGTGCTCGACGCCGGCCGCGAGGAACTGGGCGACGTCGAAGCCGTGGGCCTCGACTACAAGGAGCTGCCGCGCGACGTGAAGCCGGGCGACCACCTGCTGCTGAACGACGGCCTCATCGTGCTGACCGTCGATGCCGTCAAGGGCGACCAGATCCGCACCACCGTGAAGATCGGCGGCACGCTGTCCAACAACAAGGGCATCAACAAGCAGGGCGGCGGCCTCACGGCGCCGGCGCTCACGGCCAAGGACATGGAGGACATCCGCACCGCCATGAGCTTCCAGGCCGACTACGTGGCGGTGAGCTTTCCCAAGAGCGCCACCGACATGGAGATGGCGCGCCAGCTGTGCAACGTGGCCGCGGCCGAATTCCGCCACAAGCCGGCGCTGATCGCGAAGATCGAGCGCGCCGAGGCCATCCCCAACCTCGAGCAGATCCTCAAGGCCAGCGACGCCATCATGGTGGCGCGCGGCGACCTGGCGGTGGAGGTCGGCAACGCCGCCGTGCCCGCGCTGCAGAAGCGCATGATCCGCATGGCGCGCGAGCACGACAAGCTGGTGATCACGGCCACGCAGATGATGGAGTCGATGATCACCGCGCCGGTGCCCACCCGCGCCGAGGTGAGCGACGTCGCCAACGCCGTGCTCGACGGAACCGATGCGGTGATGACCAGCGCGGAGACCGCCACCGGCAAGTACCCGATCG
>NZ_DASSVG010000392.1:0-20402 GCF_035706265.1 Ramlibacter sp.
TGGGCATCGGCCTGTCGAGCCTCTACCGCAAGCTGGAAGAGCACGAGCAGGCGCGGGCGTCGGCTGCCACCGAGTAAGAGACAAAACCAACAGCCGGACGCAGAGGACGCAAAAGATACGCAGAGGACGCGAAAAGGACAAAGAAAAACTCTAAGGGTTTTCTTTTGCGTCCTCTGCGTACCCTTTGCGTCCTCTGCGTCCGGAAGTTGGGTTCCAGCGTTCCTGGAGTTGGTCTGGAACTTGCAGCGTGGGTGGCATGAACGCCACCACCACCCGCTTCCTCACCCGGTGCACCCTGTGGATGGGTGCGCTGTTCGCTGCAACCAGCCTCTACGCCGGCCCGGCCGAGGACTTCGCCCAGGCCGATGCGGCCCTGGCCAGCGGCGACCTGCCCACGGGCATGTCGCTGATGCGCAAGGCCGCCAACCAGAACCACGCCAAGGCGCAGGCGCGCCTCGGTGACCTGCTGCGCTCGGCCGGTTCCGAGGCGGATGCCGTCGCCATGTACCGGAAATCGGCCGAGCAGGGCGAAGCCGCGGGTGAATTCGGCCTCGGCCGCGCCCTGGCCGACGGCGCCGGCGTGCCCAAGGATGCCGCGCAGGCGCTGGAGTGGTACCGCAAGGCCGAAGCGAAGAACTACGCGCCCGCGCTCGACGCGCTCGCGCGCGCCTACCGCACCGGCACGCTGGGCCTGCCCCGCGACCTGGAACAGGCGAAGAAATACGACGAGCGCGTGCGCGCCCTGACGGCGCAGGCCAATGCGCAAGGAGCGCGCAAGTGATCTCGATTCTGGCGCTGCGCCGCCCGGCATTCCCGCGAACGGGAATGGCCGTGCTCGCCGCCTCGCTGGCGCTGCTGGCCGCGCCAGCCGGTGCCGCCGACATCCACAAGGGCGCCAGCCTCTATGCCACGCACTGCGCGATGTGCCACGGCGCCAACGGCAACCCCGTGCTGCCGGGAACGCCGAATTTCCGCCGGATGGAGACCTTGATGCGGCCCGACATGCAGATACTCCCGGCCATCAAGAACGGCAAGGGCAGCATGCCCGGCTTTTTCGGCATCCTCCGGGACCAGGAGGTCCTGGACGTGATCGCGTACCTGAGGACCTTGAGCTGATGACAAGAAGCATTTCCCGGCGCGCCGCGCTGTCCCTGGCGCTGCTGGCCGGCACCGCCGCCTTCGCGCAGCAACCGAACGGCGGCAAGCCCGCGGCCGGCGCCTGGCGCGTGCTCGATTCCTTCGAGGTCGGCCAGGGCGTGTACGTGCGCGCGCTCAAGCTGGAGGAAAAGCGCAACGTGATGTGGGTCGGCACCTCCTCGGGCGTGCACGAGGTCGACCTGAAGACGCTCAAGCCGGTCAACACCTTCACCCGCAAGGAAGGCCTGGCCAACGAATACGTGTTCTCGGTCGGCATCGACCACGCGGGCAACAAGTGGTTCGGCACCAATGCCGGCGGGGTCTCGCGCTACAACGACGGCCAGTGGAAGACCTTCTTCCCGATGCACGGCCTGGCCGACTACTGGGTCTACTGCTTCGCCAACCAGAAGGACGGCACGCTGTGGATCGGCACCTGGGCCGGCACCAGCAAGGTCGATCCCAGGACCGGTAAGTTCACCACCTACGTGCGCGAACTGATCAACGAGTGGGTCTACGGCCTCGGCGTCGACGCCAGGGACCGCGTGTGGTTCGGCACCGAAGGCGGCGTGTCGATGTTCGACGGCAAGACCTGGAAAAGCTGGACCCACAAGGACGGCCTGGGCGCGCCCAACTCCGACCAGCTGCCCTTCTCCACCAACACCGGCCTGGGCACGCGCTCGCGCCACGACCTGGCGACCATGAACGAGGGCCGCCCCACCTACAACCCGAACTACACCTTCGCGATCCACGTCGATCCGCAGGACAACGTGTGGGCCGGCACCTGGGGCGGCGGCGTCGCCAGGTTCGACGGCAAGCAGTGGACCAACCTGAACTCGAAGGACGGCCTGGCCGGCAACATCGTCTATTCGATCGCGCAGACGAAGGACGGCGCGATGTGGTTCGGCACCAACCGCGGCGTCTCGCGCTGGGACGGCAAGGCCTGGCAGAACTTCGGCCGCAAGGAAGGCCTGCTGGAAGAGAACGTCTACGCGCTGGCGGTCACGCCCACCGGCGAAGTCTGGGCCGGCACCCGCCAGGGCGTGGCCCGCATCGGCCGCCAGGCCGCGACCAGGTAAAGAAAACCCAGGAGCTCTCATGCAGTTCGGTCACAAGACGATCGCCGTGCTGGTCATCGCCCTCGGCGGCGTGATCGCCGGCGCCTACACCCTCGGCCGCAACGGCGGCACGCCCGCCGCCCCGCAGGCGGCCGCCGTCGGTGCCAAGGCCATGGGCGGCGCCCCCGAAGCGACGCCGGCCGCCAACATCCAGGCGCCGGCGGGCCATCCCCCGGTCGCCGAAGGCGGCGCGCCGCCCACCGAAGGCAAGGTGAAGGTGGACCCGGCGGCCAAGTTCGTGCACTTCCGCGTCGGCAACCGCAACGTGAAGGACATCCTGACCGAGGAGAACGTGGTCTGGGTCGGAACCTCCGGCGGCGTGATCCGCTACGACACCAGGACCGACGAATACAAGCTGTTCGACACCCGCGCGGGGCTGCTCTCCAACGGCGTGTTCCACATCAGCCGCCTGGACGGCAAGCTGGCCGTGGGCACCTACGGCGGCGGCCTCTCGCTGCTGGACGAGAAGAGCGGCAAGTGGGAGACCTTCAACATCCCCGACGGCCTGGGCGACGCCTTCGTCTACGACGTGCTGAAGGCGAAGAACGGCGACGTCTGGATCGCCACCTGGTCGGGCGTGAACCGCATCAAGGGCGGCAACCTCAAGGACCGTTCCAAGTGGGAGCTGCACACCGTGGCCTCCACCAAGGGCGGCCTGCCGAACGACTGGGTCTACGGCCTGGCCGAGGGCAAGGACGGCATCGTCTGGCTGGCCACCGAAGGCGGCCTCGCGCGCTGGGTGGATGGCAAGTGGGACAACTGGAACCACGCCAAGGGCCAGGGCGCGCCCTACGAGCTGGTGAAGGACGACCTCGCGTTCAAGAACGATCCCTCCAAGGTCTCGAGCCACCACGCGCGGCAGAAGCAGGAGATGGGGCTCTCGGGCATCGACACGGCCTACAACCCCAATTACATCGTCTCGCTGGTGGCCGACAAGGACGGCACCGTGTGGGCCGGCACCTGGGGCGGCGGCCTGGCGCACTTCGACGGCAAGCAGTTCCGCAACTACACGGTGAAGGACGGCCTGCCGGGCAACCACGTGTTCATGCTGCACCAGGGCAAGGACGGCGATCTCTTCATCGGCACCAACGCCGGCGTCACGAAGTTCAACGGCGGCAAGTTCAGCGCGCCGCTCACCACTGCCGACGGCCTGTTCGCCAACGCCGTGTTCTCTATGGACACCGCCGCGGACGGCAGCCTGTGGGTGGGCAGCTTCGGCGGCGTGGCGCACATCGCGAAGAAATAGCAAGAGGAGCGGAAGTCGGCGCGGTCCCCGGGCCGCGATTTCAGAGTGGGAACGCCCGGCCTCGGCCGGGCGTTTTCCATTCCGCCATGCCTTCGGCAGGCGCGTTCACAGCGTTGCAGGCCCGGAGGGGGTTTGTCCGGCTCCGGAAGTAAAGGAGGAGGCACGGCCTTCAGGCCGTGCCGGGGGACATGGAGTGAGCCGGACAAATCCCCTCCGGGCCGGGCCAGGGGCCACCATGCTGCTCTGAACGCCACTGCGCCTGCGCCGGGACGACGCTGGTGGCGCTCGCGAAGCGCTCACGCGTCCATCCCCGCGCCAGCAGCAGCAAGCGCGTGTCCAGGTCCTCGAAGGCGCTGCCATCGACCTGCGTCTCCAGCATGCGAAGCTGGCCGTCGCGCGTCTCTACGTAGGCAAGCGGCCAATTGCGCGCGAGCTTCATCCACAGACCGTGCGCCGCGGGCGACTGCCTCGGCCCGCTGAGAAGGCACAGGCCCGCGTGCAGCGCCCACTCGTACACCGCGCTCGCCACGCCGCGGCCGCGATACGCCGCGGCGTAGCGCGAATGCGGGCTGCGCACGTAGCGGGCCACGCGCCGATCGAGCTCCGGCGCGCGGCCGAACACGGTGCAGCCGGCCAGCACCGCGCGCGCCGGGTCCTCCACGTAGACGTGGAATTCGCCGTCCGTTTCGCGGTAGCGGAACACCAGCCCGGGCGGGCTGCCGGCCAGCACCGGCAGGCCGTGCAGCGCGTCGCCGGGGCGGGCCATGCGCGCATGCAACGCGGCCAGTTCGGCTTCGAGGTCGCGGTGCTCCAGGGCGACGTCAATGCGCATGCTGCAGCTCCGTCCAGCACCCGCTCACCAGGCCCTCCGGCCGGCACTGCGCGCGCACGCGCGCGCTGGTGGGCCACTCGGCACGCTGCACGCACAGGCCCGCGAACACGCCATAGCCCGCGCCGGCGCGGATCGTGCCGCCGGCCTCCAGGCCCTCGCCCGCGCGGATCGCGCCGGCCGCCACGATGTCGCCGCCCGAGCGAATGCCCCAGCCGGCCTCGAGGTGCAGGCCGCAGTCCACGCCGCCATCGCCGATGAGCCCTTGCGCCACTTGCAGCGAGCCTGCCGTCTGCACGCGGCCGCGCACGCTCAGGGCCCGGGCCCTGCAGTCGCCCTCCACCAGCAGGTCGCCCTTCACCAGCGCGGCGCCCGCCACGGCCAGCGCGCCGGCACAGCGCACGTCGCCGGCCGCCTTCAGTTCGCCGGCCTCCAGGCACCCGCCCGCGGTGACGTGCCAGCCCGCGACGAGCGAGCCCCCGCAGCGCACTTCGCCGCCGCAGTTCAGGCCGTCCGCAGCCTTGAGGTCGTCGCCGGTGACCACCTGCGTGCCGGCGCGGATCCCGCCGCCGCAGCGGATGGCGCCGCCGGCGCGCAGCAGCGAGCCCGCCTCGATGCTTCCGCGCACCTCGAGGGTCCCGGCGTACACGATGGCCTCGCAATCGAGGCGATCGATCTGCAGGACATCGTGCGTGGGGCCCAGCTTGTCGAGGAGCCAGCACGCGTCGGCCACGCGGCCGTCGCGTACGAGGTCGTCCAGCACCTGCTGGTAGTCGCTTCCGTCCTTGTGATGCCGCAAGTACCAGCGGAAGCCTTCGGCGCACGGGTTCTTGGCCCGCACGAAGCTTTTCGTGAAATCCATGGCAAGGCGCGCGCCCTGCGCGGAGGGCGCGCGATCATCGGTGAGTGGAGAAGAGCTAGGCTGCGCGCGCGACCGCGAGCACCTTGGCCTGGCACTGCGCGCCCGCAGGCGACTGCCAGCTCGCGAGCGTGCCGACGCGGGTGCCGATCAGCGCCAGGCCCACCGGCGACAGCACCGAGATGTAGCCGTCGCGCGGCTCGGTCTGGCCGGGGTAGCACAGCACGAAGCGACTGCGGCGGCGCGAGGCGAGATCCTCCACCTGCACCTGCGCATACATGGTCACGACGTCCTGCGGCATGCGCGACGTCTCCAGCACTTCGGCTTCGCCGAGCAGGTCCGCGAGCGGCGACACGCCGCGGGCCGCGGGCAACTGGATCAGGCGGCCGTAGTCAAGTTCGGTGAGCTTGCGCTCGCCGAGGCTCACTGCATTCATGGGATGCACTCCATCGAAAGGAGCCCTCTCGGGGCTCGGTTTGCGCGGAGTTGGCCCGGCGGTCGGTGGGGCGCGAAGGGGAAGCTGCGGACCGCCGGGCTCAGGAATGTGCAGGCGTTCGCTGCAGGCCGAGGCGGGGCATGGCCCAGGCACGCACGCAAGCGAGCGCCGCCGCACGGGGCGGGCAGGCGCGAGGCGGATGCGTGGAGAACGAGGTCGGGACCATGACGGGCCGGAGTATAGGCCGCCTGCGCGCGCAGCAAGCCTATTCTGGCAAGGATCGCTGGGACATAGCGGCCGCGGCGCGGCACGCGGCCTATACTCGAAACGCACATGCACCACCGCGCACGTCCCCACCGCCCGCATCGCCTCGCGTCGCAACACGCACGCGCGGTGCTGCCGCACGCGCGCCATGCGGGACGGAGTACACCCGCAGATTCCTGAGCCCGGCGGTCCGCCACCTCCTCCTTTCCAGCGCTGACCATCGACCGCCGGGCCCGGCACCGGCGCGTCGCGCGAGCCGCCTTCGGCGCGCTCGCATTCGATGGGAGTGCTTCGATGCGTACGACACCTTGCGGTGGGCGGGAGCTCGCCGGTAGCGATTTCTTCGTCGACTTCGGCGCCGGGCCTGCGTGGGGCCGGCTGCCGTTGCGGCAGGACTGGCAGCTGCCGTCGTCGGTGGCGCCGGCGCTGCAGCGCACGCTGCGCTGCGAAGGGGGCGACCCGCCCCGCTTCGCGATCGTGCGGCGCGGCCGCGAAGGCGAGATCTGGGCCCTCAACGAACGCGCGCTGGGCGAAGGGCGGCACGCGATGAAGCTCGCCCACCTCGGTGCGGTGCGCTTCACCGAGCCACGCGTGCACACCTATCTGCACCCGCAGCGCCGCGTGCCCATGGAGCCGCTGATGGCGGTGAAGGTGAACGCGCGGCGCGAGCACATGGAGCCGATCCTCGCGGAGCTGCGCACCCGCGGCGCCCGCATGCAGGAGGTGGAGCTGCAGGGGCGGCGCGTGACCGTGCGCGCCGAGGCCCGGCTCGCCGCCCTGCTCGGATTCGAGCAGGCGATCGACGCGCTCACCGCGCATTCGGGCCAGGCCCACACCTGGCTGGCCCGCTACGAAGCCGCACCGGCATTGACTGCAAGAACAAGCAAGGAAGAAGAATGGAAGGATTGCACCTGACGGCCGACCTGCACGACTGCCGCTGCACGCCCGCGCTCATGACGAGCGCGGCGGCGCTGGCGCACCTCTGTCGCGGCCGCACGCTGGCCTCGGGCCTCACGGTGGTGGGGGAACACTGGCACAAGTTCCCCTCTTACCGCGGCGAGCCCGGCGGCGTCACCGGCATGCTGCTGCTGGCGGAATCGCACCTGGCCGTGCACACGTGGCCGGAGCGCCAGGCCGTCACGCTGGACATCTACGTCTGCAACTTCACGGAGGACAACTCGCAGCGCGCGCAGGCACTGATGGCGGCGCTGGTCGATGCCTTCCGGCCCGAGCGCGTGCAGCGCCAGCAGCTGCAGCGCGGCGAGGGCGAACCGGCGCCGTACGAAGGCGAGCTGCTGCTGGAGGCGCTGAACGAGCGCAGCTTCTACGGCTTCCGCTTCGACCGCCGGCTCGTCTCGCGCTCCACGCGCTTCCAGCAGCTGGACCTGCTGGAGTCGCGCGAGCTCGGGCGCACCCTGCTGCTCGATGGCCACTTCATGACCTCGGAGGCCGACGAGTTCTTCTACCACGAGGCGCTGGTGCATCCGGCCGCCCTCGCTCACCCGGCGCCGCGCAAGGTGCTGATCCTCGGCGGCGGCGACGGCGGCGCTGCGGAGGAGGTGCTCAAGCACCCGAGCGTGCAGCAGCTCACGCTGGTGGAGCTCGATGCCGACGTGCTGCAGGTCGCGCGCGAGCACCTCGCGCGCATCCATCGCGGCGCGTTCGACGATCCGCGCGTGCAGGTGCTGTGCCAGGACGGCGCGGCTTTCGTGCGCGCCACGCGCGAGCGCTACGACCTGGTGCTGCTGGATCTCACCGATCCGGAGACGGCGGCGGGGCCGCTCTACACGCGCGAGTTCCTGCAGCAGCTGCGCGGCGTGCTGGCCCTGGGAGGAATGGTGGTGCTGCACCTCGGCTCGCCCTTCCACGAAGGCCGGCAGGTGCGCGAGCTCGCGGCGCTGCTGCGCGCCACCTTCCGCTGCGTGAACCCCTACGGCCTGCACGTGCCGCTCTATGGCGCGTACTGGGCGTTCGCGGTCGCCTCCGATGCGCCCGAGCCGGCCGCGATGGAACCGCGGGAGCTGCGCAACCGGCTGGCTGCGCGCGGCATCGCCGACCTGCAGTACTACAACCCCGAGGTGCACCGCGCCGTGTTCGCCCTGCCCAACTTCTACGCGAAGCTGGTCGCGGATGTCAGGACGCAGGTTCCGGCGGAAGCCTGAGGTCCACTGCCCGGGCAGCGTGCAGCGCCGCGCGCTCGCCGCAGCCCGGGTGCACGAGCACGTCGGCGCCCGCGCGTGCCAGCACCGCCTGCGTCATGCGGCCGAGGAACCAGCCGGCCAGCAGGCCGCGCCGCGCCTTGCCGATCACCATCAGCTCCGCGTCCCACTTGCGCGCGCGGGCGAGCACCGTCGTCGAGGCTTCGCCGAACTCGATCGCGGCCTCGGCCCCGGCCTGCGCCACCTGGGCCGCGCCGATCAGGCGGTGCAAGGCGAGGAAGGCGCCCTGCGCGCGGTGCTGGCGGAAGCTGCGCAGCGCCTGCTCCGAGTCGTCGAGGCCGCGCAGGACTTTCTCGTCGCGCGCGTCCACGGCATGCAGCACCTCCAGGCGCGAGCCGCGCGACAGCGCGCCGGCCGCCGAGATCAGGCGCGCCGCCTCGTCGCGCAGGTCCACCGGCACCAGCACGCGCCGGTAGCCCACCAGCGCCGGGCGCTTGACCACCAGCACGGGCGAGCGGCACAGGCGGATCAGGCGCTCGGCCTGCGTCCCCATGATCCACTCGCGCAGCGGATTGCCGCGGACGCTGGGCAGCACCAGCATGGCCGCTTCACGCGAGGCCGCCACGGCTTCCTGCAGCAGGTCGCCGGCCACCGGCTCGACGGAGACGGCGACGCGGGTGCGCTGCCGGATGTCCTGCGCGAGTTCGTCCAGGAAGGACGCCTTGCGCGCGAGCACGCGCGGCTGCGGCGCCGGATGCAGCACGTGCAGCGGCGCGCCCAGCTCGCGCGCCACCAGGGCGGCGCGCCACGTCGCGTTCACTCCGGCCGACGAGGGCGCGCAGATGGCGACCACGGCGCCGGCGCGCGTGGCTGCATCGGTTTCGGGAGGGATCGGCAGGCGCCCTGCGGGGCGCGGCACCATGGCATGCATCACGACACTCCTTGCGAGTCGGGTTGGCGCTCGAAGGGCCCGGCGATTCGGGCGTGCGCGGCCAGGATGGAATCGCCGGGCTCAGGAAAGTGCGGGTGTGCGCTGGTGGCTTGTCACGGGGAAAGTCTAGGGTGGCATGACGGCAGCGCCAAGCGCACGCGCGCAATGCCCCTCGATGCCTTGCCAGAATGGGGCACTGCGCCGCGCCTGCGGCCTATACTCTTCGCATGAACCGCCCCGCCCGTCGCCTTCCGCGCACGCCAGCAGATTCCTAGGCCCGGCGGTCGCACCTTCTTCTCCCTTCAGCGCCATCCATCGACCGCCGGGCACCGCCCCGGCGCGCTCGCGGGCATCGCCTTTCGCAGCGCGAGCCCGCACCCGAATGGAGTGCGTCCATGCGTCCCTCGAACCCCGCCGAGCGCAAGCTCGGTGAACTCGATTTCGTCCGGCTGGGGAAGTTCACCGCCGCGGGCGCGTTCCCGCAGCTGGCCGACATCCTGAAGGAAGCGGAAGTGGTCCCCCCGCACGCGATCCCGCGCGACGTGGTGACCATGTATTCGCGCTTCGTCATCCGCGACCTGAAGCTGCTGCGCCGCCAGATCCTGGTGCTTTGCTACCCGAACGATGCGGAGCCCGCCACGGGCTTCATCTCGGTGCTGTCCCCCGCCGGCCTGGCCCTGATCGGGCTGTCGGTCGGCGCCATCGCGCGCTGGACCGGCCCTTCCGAGCAGGAGACGGTGGCGCAGATCGAGACGGTGATGTTCCAGCCGGAGGCCACGGGCGACTACGTCACGTAGTCGCCCGCGCCCTCCCGCCTCTTTCCCGCTGCGGCCGGCCCCGCCCGGCGCGGCTACTCCTGGAACGCAACATGAGTCTCCGATCCATTCTCGTCGTCACCGATCTTTCCCCTCAGGAAGGCATCGCCCTGCAGCGCGCATGGCAGCTCGCCGAGGCGCACCGCGCGACCGTCAAGCTGATGCTCGTGCCTGCCCGCGGACAGCCCCTGCCCCGCGCCGCGGCCTCGCGGCTGGCCAACACCGCCCGGCAGCTCGAGGAAAGCCTCGGCCTGCGGGTGACCACCGTGCCCGTGCAGGAGAAGGCGCACCGGCTGGAAGACATCGCCGCGGAAGCCCGCGGCATGGACCTGGTGGTGCTGCCGCACCGGCACGAGCGCAGCACGGCCGCCTTCTTCCGCGGCCAGCCCGTGCTGCGGCTGCTGCGCCACTGCAACTGCCCCGTGCTGGTCGCACGGGCGGCGCGCGGCTCGCACTACCGCCGCATCCTCGTCACGGTCGATTTCACGCCGCTGTCGCAGGCGCTGGTGAAGCTCGCCGCGAAGGTGGATGCGCACGCGGCGCTGGAGATCTTCCATGCGATCAGCACGCTGGACGAATCGAAGCTGCGCTCCGCCGAGGCCACCGAACAGGCGGTGCGCAGCTGGCGCACCAAGACCCTGCGCCATGCGCGCGAGCGCGTCGTGGCACTGAGCGATTCCTTCGACGTGCGCCGCAACCGCGTCGCCACGGTGATCGGCCGCGGCGATCCGGGCCGGCAGGCCGTGATCCAGCAGGAGCACACCGGCGCCGACCTGGTGGTGGTGGGCAAGCAGCCCGCTTCGGCCTGGGAGGACTTCTTCTGCGGCAGCGTGGCGCACCGCATCCTGAGCTGGGGCACGAGCGACGTCCTCGTCGTGCCCGAGACGTGGGCGCAGGCCAGTGCGCCCGTGGCGGCGCGGCGCATGCGCCAGGCCGGCCGGGGGCCGGCGCTGGAATGGCAGCCGGCGCGCGGGAGGCTGTCATGAACGGCACGACTGTCTGCGTGCTGTTCGTGCGCATCGATGCGCCGCGCCGGCACGCGCAGGCGCTGCAATGCCTGCTGCAGGCGCGCGGCGCCGACGTGAAGGAGCTCGAGCGCCAGCGCGACCGCGTGCTCGTGCGCGCCGAGATCGCGCTTGCGCGCGCCCACGGCGTGGCCGACGAAGTGGCCGGCCTCACCGGTGATGCGGCGCAGGTTCTCAGCTGGCAGGTGCGCTGTCGGCCAGCAGGCGCGAAGGAAGGCGTCGCAGCCTGAAGTGCGACCGGCGGGAACAAAGGCATCAGTGCTGCAAGGCACTTTCGCGCGTGCGTCACTTTGCGCCTTGCTGCGGCGTCAAACGGGTGACGGTGAACGGTTTGCACCGCTGCGCCGCCACCCCCTGAAACGCACTAGGAGAAGCGCATGAAGACGACCCTCATCACTTTCGCATTCGCATTGGCAGCCACCGGCGCATTCGCCGAAACGCCCAACGCCGCGGGCGAACAGGCCCTGGCCGGCAGCTCCCATGTCACGCGGGCCGAGGTTCGGCAGCAGGTGATCGCCGCCCGCGCCGACGGCACCCTGCTGCGCGCCGGCGAGCAGGGCCAGCAGCCGCAGGCCTTCGTCTCCAGCAAGACGCGCGCGCAGGTGCGCGCCGAGGTGCTCCAGGGGCCGCGGCATCCCTACGCCAGCGGCTATCAGCCCGCGTGAGTGCGCGCGCTTTCGGCCTGCCGCAGCAGCGGCGAGCGCACCGGGCGCTGCTGCTGCCGGCAGGTCTCGATCACGATGCGCAGCAGCCAGGTCGAAAGGGCCAACTCGCCGCGCATCGTGGGCAGGGCCGCGAACGCGCGCAGCCACGCATCCACCACCGCCTGCTCCGCCTGCGCATCGTCCGTGAGCAGGCTGCGCGCCGCGCGGTACAACAGCCGGTTGTAGCGCCGCATCGCGCGTTCGAACGCTGCGGCACGGCCCTGGCGCAGCTGCGCCAGCAGTTGCGCGTCGCCGATGTCCTGGCCGGCGTCCCCCACGGCTTCGGGTCGCCCGCGCCCCGTGGCATCCATGCTGGAACCTCCTTGGTCGGCGCGCTGCGCCATGCAGCGCATGCAGCCAATGTAGGAGCGGCGCGAGCCGCAGGCAAAGCCATGCACACGCCCGGCGCGCGCAGCGAGTTCCGTGCCACGCAGGCCGCGGCGCGCTGCCCCGGCGGGGCTCATTCCGGAGCAGCCGAACCCGCTGCCTCTTGCCCGCCGTCCTGTCGCGGGGATGGCGACAGCTTGTCGCCCGCGAGCAGGCGCACGCGGAACACGGCGCCGCCTCCGGGAGCGTTCTCCACCTCGATCGCGCCCCCACGGCGTTCCACCAGGGTATGGCTGATCCAGAGGCCGAGGCCGTTGCCCTCGCGGCGGGTGGTGAACTGCGGCAGGAACAGCTGGTCGCGGATTTCCGGCGGCACGCCGGCCCCCGTGTCCTGCACCTCCGCGAGCGCGCCGCAGCGCTCGCCCGGGCTGCCCCAGTCGCGCGTGCGCAGCGTGAGCGTCCCGCCTTGCGGCATCGCCTGCACGGCGTTGGCGATCAGGTTCACCAGCAGCTGCTGCAGTTCCTGCCGGTTGAACTCCACCAGCCGGCGCGCCCGGTAGTCGCGCACCACGCGGATGCCATCGCCGAGGACCGGGGCCGACAGGGCCAGGCTTTCGTCGAGGGCCGCGCCGAGATCGAGGTGTTCGACGGACACGGCGTAGTCGGAGGGCCGGGCCGACTGCAGCAGCTGCGAGACCATCGCCCGCATGCGCTCGACCTGCTGGTCCAGCAGCTTCAGTTCGGGGGCAACCACGTCGGCCTGGTCCTGCAGCAGCTCGCGCACGAGGTCCAGGTTGCCCTGCATCACGGCGATCGGGTTGTTGATCTCGTGCGCCAGGGCGGCGGTGACCTGGCCGATGGCGGCCAGCTTCTCCGACTGCACGAGCTGGCGTTGCGCCTGCTGCAGCGAGCGGTTCGCGTCCGCCAGCTCGCGCGTGCGCTCGGCCACGCGCGCGAGCGAGAACAGCACCGTGAGCAGGGTCCCGGCCGCGAAGATCAGGCTCGTGAGGCCGAGGATGCCCCACTTGGCGAGCCGGAAAGGCTCCTCCAGGTAGCCCACGTACAGCATGCCCACGCGGCGCCCGGCCGGGTCCGTCAGCGCTTCGTAGCCGGACATGTACCAGGCGTCGACCACGTACGCGCGGTCCAGCCAGGTGCGCCCCTGCTCCAGCACCGCCTCGCGCACCTCCGGCGAGGCGCGGGTGCCGATCGCCCGCCGGTCCGGGAACAGCCGCACGTTCGTGCTGACCCGCACGTCGCCGAGGAACAGGGTGCTCGTGCCATGGCTGCCGAGCGGCAGCGCGCCTTCCGGATAGACGATGCTGTTGATGCGGTCCACCAGGTCGAGGTTCTGGTTCAGGAGGATGCCGCCCACCAGCGAGGCGACGCGGCGCCCCTCCGCCGTGATCTCGGCCTGCGTGGCGGCGACCAGGGCGTAGGGACCCGGGGCACCCGCTGCGGCGTCGTCGGCGACGGCGGGCGCGGTCGGCGGAAAGGCGCGGGCATGCAGCGCCGGCGCGATCGCGCGCAGCTGCTGCGCGTCCCACAGGGCCACGGCGCCCGGCCGCGCGCCCTCGGCCGGCGCATGGGGCAAGGGCTCGGGCAGCACGACCAGGAAATCGAGCTCGAGCCGGCGACGCTGCTGCTCCAGGAACCAATCGAGCTCGCCCGGCTGCTGGCGCCGGATGCGCTCCAGCAGCGCCTGCGAAGCCGCCACGCCGCGGGTGCCCGAGGCCACGCGCTCGACCACCTGCTGGAAGTAGCCGCGCGCCACCGCGAGGTCGCTGCGCACCTTGGCGATCAGCAGCTTGTCGTAGACGTAGTCGCCCCACCACAGCATGGCGCCCACTACCAGCGGCAGCATCAGCACGGTGGGCAGCAGCGCGATCGGCAGCAGCTTGCGTTGCAGGGCGCGCCGCAGCGAGGCGAGCCGGCTCACCGGGCCGACCACTCGGCGAAGCGGCGCTCCAGCGTGCGGCGCGACACGCCCAGCAGCTGCGCGGCGCGCGTCTTGTCGCCGCCCACCGAATCGAGCACCGAGAGGATGTGCTGTCGCTCCAGCGTCTGCAGGTCGGTGGCCGCGCGGGCCGCGCCCTGGGCTGCCGGCTGTGCGTACAGGGCCGAGACATTGAGCTCGCCCAGGATCAGCGAGCGCTCCACCAGGTTGCGCAGCTCGCGCACGTTGCCCGGCCAGTCGTACTGCATCAGGTACGCCATCTCCTGTTCGCTCAAGGCGAAGGGCTCGGCCCCGAGCGAGGGCGCGAGCGAGGCCATGAAGTGGTCCACCAGCGCGGGGATGTCCTCCTTGTGGGTGCGCAGCGGCGGCAGGTTCAATTGCAGCACCTGCAGCCGGTAGTACAGGTCGCGCCGGAAGCGGCCGGCCTCCACCTCCGCCGGCAGCGAGCGGCTGGTGGCGGCGACGATGCGCACGTCGACCGGGAACTCCTGCTGGCTGCCGACCGGGCGGATCTTCAGGTCCTCCGCCACCCGCAGCAGCGCCGCCTGCACGGCCAGCGGCAGCTCCGCGATCTCGTCGAAGAACAGCGTGCCGCCCTGGGCGTAATAGAACAGGCCGTCGCGCGCGCGCGCGGCGCCGGTGAAGGCGCCCTTGGCATGGCCGAACAGCTCGCTTTCCATCAGCTCCGGCGACACCGAGGCGCAGTTGACCGGAACGAAGGGACCTTGCGCGCGCGGCCCGAGGGCATGCAGCGCGCGCGCGGCCAGCTCCTTGCCCGTGCCCGACTCGCCGTGCAGCAGCACCGTGCTGTTGACGGCCGCGATGCGCTGCAGCGCCGCCGCCAGCTGCCGCATCGGCTGCGAATCGCCTACCAGGCCCAGCGCATGCGTCGGCGCGATCGCCAGCGAGCGCCGCAGCACGAAATTCTCGCGCGCGAGCCGGGCGCGCTCGTGGCAGTGCTTCACCGCATGCATGATCTGCGGCACGCGGAAGGGCTTGAGGATGAAGTCGGAGGCGCCGGCGCGCAGCGCCTCGATCGCGGTGTCGAGGTTGGCGAAGGCCGTGATGAAGATGACGTCGCCCGCATAGCCCTGCTCGCGCAGCTCCTGGAGCCAGGCCAGGCCGCTCTTTCCGGGCAGCGAGATGTCCAGGATGATCAGGTCGAAGCGGCGCTGCTGCAGCAGTTGCGCGCCCTCTTCCGCGCTCGCCGCCGCAGCCGCGAAGTGGCAGCGGGGCAGGAAGGTCTTGAGCAGGAAGTGGCGCATGCCCTCTTCGTCGTCGACGATCAGGATGGACCACGTCGCCCACTCGCCCGGCTTCGCGGGCGGCGCGGGAGGCGCGTCGTTGAACATGGCCACCGGGAAATTCTAGTGCCGCAAGGCGTTTTCGAGGGCATGCGACAAGTTGTCGCAGCGGCCGCGACAGATTGACGCGGCCGCGCGCGCCCTGCTTGCCCTCACGCGGGCGGCGGCCTAGATTGCCTGCAGGGTCTTACCGGGCCCGGAGGATACCGACGCATGGAAGCAGCGCTTCGAAGCCGGCCTCACAGCAGGCTGGGAAGTTCCGCCGTGGGCTGGCGTTCGTCCTCCACGCGCCTCACGCCCGGGACGTTCTGGGCGGCGACGCAGGAGGCCCGCCGCTCCCACTCGGTTTCGACGAAGCCCTTGAAGCGCACCACGCCGTCCTCGACGTCGACGGCGCAGAAGCCGCTGTTCCACCAGTCCTGCGCGTTCAGCTCGGACAGCAGGCGGGCGCGGATGGCTTCGTCGCCGAGTTCCGCCTGCGGCCCCGTATCGACCCAGCGGCCCTGGGCGAGCGCCTTCACCAGGTCCGCGCAGGTGACGATGCCGACCACGCGCTCGTCCTCCAGCACCGGCACGCGGCCGATGCGGTGGGTGTCGAACAGCTGCATGATCTCGCGCACCGGCGTCTCCGGCCGCACGGCGACGATCTGTCGCGTCATGACATGCTCGGCGCGGCGTCCGTGCGACTTGATGTACCACTGCGGGCCCTGGCTGGGCGCCACCACGCGGCGCCACCAGATCTGCCGGTGCGAGCGCAGCTCGGTGCCGAGCTCGCGCCGGTGCAGCAGGTCCTTCTCGGTGACGATGCCCACCAGCCGCCCTTCCTCCAGCACCGGCACGCCGCCGATGCGCTGCTCGCGCAGCAGCGCGGCGACCTGCAGCACCGGCGTGTGCCGGGCCACGCAGACCACCGGCGAAGTCATGAGGTCCCTGGCGTCCATGGTCTTCTCCCGAGATTGCGCTTTCAATATAGGCAGCGCCCGGCGGACGGTAAAGCGACGAATCTTGCGCGCAGCCAGCAAGGAAATTGGAGTCGCGTGATGGACATCGCACTCGCGCGGACCTTCCTCGCGGTGGCGGCCCAGGGAAGTTTCGTGGCCGCGGCGCGCAAGCTGCACGTGACGCAGACGGCCGTGAGCGCGCGCGTGCGCAATCTCGAGGAGCAGCTCGGCGCCTGCCTGTTCCAGCGCTGCAAGAATGGCGTCCTGCTGACGGCCGAAGGCGAGAAGTTCCTGCCCCACGCCGCGTCGCTGCTGCAGGCGTGGGAGCGCGCCCTGCACCAGATGGCCTTGCCGCCGGGGCGCGCGGCCCTGGTGGTCCTCGGCTGCGAGCCGAGCCTGTGGGATCCGCTGCTGCTGCGGTGGCTCGCGTGGATGAACGCGCACGCGCCGGGCCTCGCCGTGCGCACGGAAGTCGCCTCCTCGCGCGTGCTGCTGGAGCAGATCGCGCACGGCACCCTCGACGTCGCCATCGTGTACGCGCCGCACCACCGGCCCGGGCTGCGGGTGGAACCGCTGCTGGAGGAGAAGCTGGTGCTGGTCACCACGCGGGCCGACGCCGCGGCGCCGCAGGACTCCGAGTACGTGTACGTGGACTGGGGCCGCGAGTTCGCGGAGCAGCACCACCTGCTGCATCCCGAATGGTCGCGGCCCGCGGTCTCGTCCGACTTCGGGCCGCTGCTGCGCGAATACCTTCTTGCCAGCGGCGGCGCCGCCTATCTGCGCCTCGGCGTCGTGCGCGGCCTGCTGGAATCGGGCCGGCTGCAGCGCGTGCGCGGCGCGCCGGAGTTCGCGTATCCCGCCTACGCGGTGTACGCGGAGGACGCCGGGCCCGGCGCGCTGCAGCCGGCCCTGGAGGGCCTGCGGCACGCGGCGGCAGGGTACGGGCAGGAGGGCGCGCCGGCTAGCCCAGGCGCTGCTGCAGGGCCGCGCGCGTGCGCGTGAAGCGCATCTCGAGTTCCTCCACCAGCCCGGGCAGCAGCGTGGTCTCGCCGCGGCCGACGCCGTGCTCGAGGCGGTAGCACACCTCCGCCACCGCCTTGGCGCCCAGGCTCGCGCTGGTGCCGGCCAGCTTGTGCGCGCGCCGCCGCAGTTCTTCCATCTCGCCGTGGTGCACATGCTGCTTGATCGCGCTGAGCGCCGCCGGCGTCTCGTTCAGGTAGTCGGCCACCAGGCCGCGCACCACCGAAGGCGCACCGGGTTCGTCGAGCGCGGCCAGCTCCTTCAGGATCGCCTCGTCGATCAGCGCCTCGGTGGTCTCGCCGGAGGTGCGCTGCGGGGCCCAGCGCTCGATCAGCTGCTGCACGGAGACCGGCAGGATCGGCTTGGCGATGTAGTCGTCCATGCCGGCGTCGAGGCAGCGCTGGCGGTCCGCCGGCAGCGCGTTGGCCGTCATGGCGACGATGCGCGGGCGCCGGTTGGCGGGCAGCATCGCCACGATCGCGCGGGTGGCCTCGAGGCCGTCCATCACGGGCATCTGCAGGTCCATGAACACCAGGTCGTAGCGCTGCTCGCGCACCATCTGCACCGCCTCGGCGCCGTCCTGCGCCACGTCGGGCGCGTAGCCGAACTTGCGCAGCATGCCCAGCGCCAGCTTGCGGTTGATGTCGCTGTCCTCCACCACCAGGATCTGCATCGGCAGCCGCGCCGCGAGCGAGTGGTCGATCAGCTGCGCGGCGGCCGCCGGCGGGGCGGCACGGCGCTCGTGGATCACCTCGTCCAGCACGGCGAACAGCCTGGAGTGCTTCACCGGCTTGGCCAGCGTGGCGGCGAACAGCTTCATCGCCGAGAAGTCGCGGCTGCGCCCGGGCGAGGACGACAGCAGCACCAGCGGCGGCGCCGTGTCGCCCTTCTGCGCCACGATGGCGCGGGCGAGCTGCAGGCCGTCCATGTTGGGCATGTGCAGGTCCAGCACGGCGACGTCGAACGGGCCCTCGGCCTCCAGCACCGCCAGCGCGTGGGTGCCGCGGGTGGCGCATTCCACCGCCATGCCCCAGCGCGTGCACTGCGTCTTCAGGATGTGGAGGTTGGTCGGGTTGTCGTCCACCAGCAGCACCTTGCGGCCTGCCAGTTCCGGCGCGCGGCCGGTGCGGTACTGCGCCGTCGGCACGTTCTGCGCGATGCCCGCACGCATCGTGAAGGAGAAGGTGGAACCCTTGTCCTCCTCGCTCTCCACCTTGATGTCGCCGCCCATCATGCGCACCAGGCGGGCGCTGATCGCCAGGCCGAGGCCGGTACCGCCGTACTTGCGGGTGGTGGAGGTGTCGCCCTGGGAGAAGGCCTTGAACAGGTTCTCCATCTGGTGGGCCGGGATGCCGATGCCGGTGTCGCGCACGGCGAAGCGCAGCTGCACTTCCTCGGCATCGCGCCGCAGCACGCTGGCCGTGAGGCAGACCTCGCCCTTGTCGGTGAACTTGACGGCGTTGGACAGCAGGTTCACCAGCACCTGGCGCAGCCGCGTCGAATCGCCCACCAGCCAGTGCGGCACGTTGTCGGTGATCTCGTACAGCAGGTCGATGCCCTTGTCGGCCGCCCGCGGCGCGAGCATGTCGAAGGCCTCCTCGATGCACACGCCGATCTCGAAGGGCCGCTGCTCCAGCTCCAGCATGCCCGATTCGGCCTTGGAGAAGTCGAGGATGTCGTTGATGGTGGAGAGCAGCGCGTCGCCGCTGGTGTGGATGGTCTGGACGTAGGAGCGCTGCTCCGGATCGAGCTGCGTGTCCTCCAGCAGCGCCGTCATGCCGATCACCGCGTTCATGGGCGTGCGGATCTCGTGGCTCATGTTGGCGAGGAAGGCGGCCTTGGCCTCGGCGGCCTGCAGCGCCTGCTCGCGGGCGGCGACCAGTTCCGACTCGATGCGCTTGCGCTCGACGATCTCCTCCTGCAGCGCGGCGTTGGTGTCCGTCAGCACCGCGGTGCGTTCGGCCACGCGCTGCTCCAGCATCGCGCGCTCCTGCTGCAGCGCCTGTTCGGCCAGGCGGCGCTGGGTGACGTCGCGGAAGATGCTCAGGTAGCGCTCGCCGCCCAGGTCCACCGCGTTGATCTCCGCGATCAGCGTGCTGCGGTCGCGCCGCCGCAGCACCACCTCGCCGCTGCTGCGGCCCTCGCGCTGGACCCGCTCGAAGTGGGCCTGGCCCTGGCGCCGCTCCGCCTCCACGTCCGAGAGGATGTCGGGGATGGCCATCCGCAGCAGTTCCTCCTCCGTGTAGCCCAAGATGTCTGCGGCGGCCGGGTTCACTTCCAGGTAGCGGCCTTCGCGGTCCACCACGGCCACGCCATCGAGCGACTGCTCGATGTAGCTGCGCAGCTTGCGCTCGCTCTGGCGCAGCGCGTTCTCGGCGCGCAGGCGCTCGGTGACGTCGCGCACGATGCCGCAGAACAAGCGCTGGTCGCCCACCGGCATCTCGCTCACGCCCAGGTCGAGCGGGAAGGTGCTGCCGTCCTTGCGCAGGCCGGTGACGAGCCGGCCGATGCCGATGATCTTGGGCTGGCCCCCGCGCAGGTAGTTGTCGAGATAGCTGTCGTGCCGCTCGCGGTCCGGCGCGGGCATGAGCATCTTCACGTTGCGCCCGATCACCTCGTCGGCGCGCCAGCCGAAGATCCTCTCGGCCGCCGCGTTGAAGCTCTGGACGATGCCCCGCCTGTCGATCGTGATGATGGCGTCGAGCGCGTGGTCGAACACCGCACGCAGCCGCGCCTCGCTCTCGGCACGCTGGGCCAGCGCCCCGCGCAGCGCCTCGGTGCGCTGCTCCACCTGGTGCAGCGCGCGGGCCCGCAGGTTGGCCTGCAGTCCGAGCAGGCCCGCCATCAGGCCGCTGATCACGAAGCCGAGCGCGAGGATCACCCACGACTGGTCGGAGCCGAGGCTGGAGTCGAAGCGCGGCAGGGTCGAGAACTCGATGTTCCAGCGGCGCTGGCCGAAATCGAGGTCCGCGGTGCGCTGCAGGGTCGGCCGCGACGCGGCGGCCGTGGCCAGCTCGGGGCTGGTGAAGACCGGCACGCTGCCGTCCTGCACCCGCAGGGCCAGCACGTTCGCATCGGGCCCGAGTGCGCTTCCCACCAGCTGCATGGTGTCGAAGGCCTCCACCAGGAAGCCGAGCACGGCCTGCTGCCGCGCCACGCTGCTGGAAGGCACGGCGCCGCCGGCGTACACCGGCACCAGCATGGCCCACACCTGCCCGCCCGTGCCCCGGGGCGCCGCGAGGGTCAGCGGGCCGGTCAGCACCACGCTGCCGGTTTCCAGCGCCCGGGCCATCGCCTCCTGCGCGAGCGCATCCTCCTGCAGGTCCAGCCCCA
>NZ_DASSVG010000393.1:0-10039 GCF_035706265.1 Ramlibacter sp.
AGGCGGCGCTTCTCGCCATAAGCGAGCTCGGCGACGGCTGAATCGGCACGGGCGGTAAGATTGACCAACGCCAGAGTATGATCGACCTGCTCGACGAGGCCCGGAACCTTCATCGGATCAGTGAGGAGATCGAGCTTGAACTTGCCGCGCAGTTCGGCCAGGGCCGCGATCTCCACGTTCTGGCGCACCGTGAGCTTGTTGAACAGCTGGTTGACCTGGTAGCTCTTGGTGAGGCCCAGCTGGCAGACGTCCGTGACGCCCAGGCCGGTGATGTCGCGCCCTTCGAAGATGATCTTGCCGGAGGTGGGCGGGATCTCGCAGGTGAGCATCTTGAAGAAGGTCGACTTGCCGGCACCGTTGGGGCCGATGATGCCGCGCAGCTCGCCGGCCTGCACGGTGAAGTCGATGTTCTCGTTGGCGACCACGCCGCCGAAGCGCTTGGTGAGGCCGGTGGCCTGCAGGATGGGGCCGCGGAAGGAGGCGTTCGCGTGGTGCGCGGCCGGCATGGCGGCCACGTGGCGCTGTTCGCGTTGCACGCGGGCCTGCGCGGCGGCCTGCTGTTCCTCGGCGGAGAGGCGCGACGTGGTGTCGGCGTCGGCCTCGGCGGCCGGAGCGCGGCGGCGCGGCCGCAGCGCGAGTGCCTTGAGCCCGCCGATGATCCCTTGGCGCAGGAAGCACACCAGCAGCACGAACACGATGCCCAGCACCAGCTTCCACGTGGCGCCGAGCTTCAGCGTGGCCTGCAGGAAGTCCTGCAGGAACAGCCAGACCGCGGCGCCCACCAGCGGTCCCACCAGCGTGCCGCTGCCGCCGATGGCGGTCTGGATCACCAGCTGGCCGGAGGTCTCGAACATGAACGCATCCGGCGGCATGAAGCCTTGCAGCACCCCCAGCAGCCCGCCGGCCAGGCCCGCGTAGGCGGCGGCGATCACGAACGCCGTGAGCTTGTAGGCCCAGATGTCGTGGCCGACGGCCTGGGCCCGCAGCGGGTTCTCGCGGATCGCCACCAGCACCGCACCGACCGGCGAGCGCACGATGCGCAGCGCCAGCACCAGGCCCACGAAGTAGCAGAAGGCGATGAAGGGATAGAGCGACCAGCCGGAGCTGAAATCGAGCGTGGTGAAGCCCAGGTCCAGCTTCGGCGTGGGCACGCCGGGCAGGCCGTTCTCGCCGCCGGTCCACTCGCTCAATGGATTGAACTCGACGAAGAAGAAGATCTCGGCGATGGCCACCGTGATCATCGCGAAGTAGATGCCGGTGCGGCGCAATGCCAGCAGGCCGATCAGGTAGCCCACGACGGCCGCGACGGCCATGCCGATGACGAGCGCCAGGATCACGTGCGGGAAGCCTGCGCGCGTGAGCAGGTAGGCGGCGACGAAACCGCCGGTGCCGTAGAAGGCCGACTGGCCGAAGGACAGCAGGCCCGTGTAGCCGAACAGGATGTCGAAGCCGAGGCCGAACAGGCCCCACACCAGGATCCGGTTGACCGTGTTGGGCGCTGCGTTCAGGTGCGGCAGCACGAAAGGCGCGGCGATCAGGCACAGCGCCGCCAGCACTTCGAGGATGAAACGCGGGCGACGGTACAGCGGCACTGCGCGGTCACGCGGGCGCCCTCCTGCAGTCGCCCGTTGTGCGGGCTGCCCCTCCCGTGCTGCCAGGGGCAGCGGTTGGGCGCTTTCAGGCGGTCGGGCGGCGCTCATTCACGCCCCCTCGTGCCCAGCAGGCCGTGCGGGCGCACCAGCAGCACCAGCGTCATCGCCGCGAACAGCATCACGTAGGCATAACCGGGATTGACCATGGAGGTGAGGCTGATGATCTCGCCGGCGATGAGACCCCCGAGCACCGCACCCGGAAAGGAGCCGACGCCGCCGATCACCACCACCACGAAGGTCTGCACCAGGATCGCCTCGCCCACTTCGGGCGTGAGCGACACCACCGGCGCGTTGACGATGCCCGCGAAGCCGGCCGCCATGGCGCCGATGCCGAACACCACCATGAACACGCGGTACACGTCGATGCCGAGCGAATCCACCATCACGGCGTCGTCGATGCCGGCCCGCACGATCAGGCCCAGCCGCGTGCGATAGAGCACGACGTACAGCACCAGCAGGCCGAGCGCGCAGATGCCCACCACCGCCAGCCGGTAGGTGGGGTACATCATGATCCCGAGCGAGCTGATGCCGCTCAGGAGCTCCGGCGCGGGGACGCTCAGCGAGTTGCTGGAGAAGATGAAGCGCACCGCTTCGACGAAGCAGATGGACAGCCCGAAGGTGACCAGCAACTGGTCTTCGGGCGGGCGCGCATAGAAGTGGCGGATGACCACCCGTTCCATCAGCACCCCCAGCAGGCCGAGGCCGAGGGTGCCGGCCAGCAGGGCGAGCAGGAAGGAGCCGGTCGCCTGGTACGCGGCGTAGCCGGCATAGCCCCCCAGCATGAACATCGCGCCGTGCGCGAGGTTCAGCACGCCCAGCGTGCCGTAGATGATGGTCAGGCCGGAACTGATCAACGCGAGCAGCGCGCCGAGCGCCAGCCCGTTGAACAGCTGCGACAGGAAGTTGGACCAGCTGAGCACCTGGTCTTCAGGTGTACGTGCCGGGGTTGCAGCCGAAGGCGTTGGGCGCCTGCATGAGGCCGGCGCCGGGAACGATCTCGACGACTTCCCAGAAATCTTCCTTGTTGCGCATCGCGCTCGGCTTCTTGCCGCGCACGATCACCACCGGCCGGATCAACTGGTGGTCTTCCGGCCGCCAGCTCACCTCGCCGACGAAGGAGTTCAGCTTGCGCGGCGACTCGTAGGACTTGATCACGTCCGGCGGATAGAAGCTGCCGGCGTGCTCCACCGCCTCGGCCCAGAGCGCGAACTCCATGTACGCGTTCTCGGCGCCCCACTCGGGCTTGTAGCCGTACTTCTTCTCGAAGGTCTCGACGAAGGTCTTGGCGAGCGGGAACTTGTCGCCCAGCGTCCACCAGAAATCGGTGGCGGCGTAGACGCCATCGGTGACGTCGGCGCCGACCTCGCGCGCGAGGAAGGGGATCTGGTAGGGGATCACCAGCTTCATCTTGGGCAGCAGCCCGAAGCGCTTGGCCTGCTGCGTGGACAGCACGGCGTCATGGCCCCAGTTCACGTTGACCAGGACCTCGGCGCCGGAGTTGGCGATGTTGGTCAGGTAGGAGCTGTAGTCCGGCGCGCCCAGCGGCGAGACCTGGTTGGTCACCATCGTCCAGCCGCCGTTCTTGGTCAGGTAGTCGTTGACCGACTTCGTGACCGTGTGGCCATAGGTGTAGTCCGGCGTCATGAAGGCGGCCTTGCGGTTCTTGCCGTAGGCCTTCAGCAGCACCGGGCCGATCGCGTTGGCGGCCGTGTGGCCGTAGAAGTTCTGCCGCACGCCGTAGCGCACGCAGTCCTTGCCGGTCGTGTCGTTGGAGCCGGAGATGCCGCAGACGAACAGCACCTTCTCGCGCTGCGCCAGCTTGTTGAGCGCCACCGCGACGGCACTCGAAGTGCCGCCGGTGATCATGATCGCCTTGTTCTCGGTGATGAAGCGCTGCTGCGCCTGCACCGCTTCATTGGGCTTGGCCGCCGAATCGGCGACGCCGTATTTCAGCTGCTTGCCGAGCACGCCCTTGGTCGTCTTGGGCGAGATCGCCTTGATCAGCGGATGGCCTTCGTTGATGTGTTCGATGGCGAGCTGGTAGCCCTTGAGCTCGTCCTCGCCCTGCACGGCGTAGGTGCCGGTGCGCGGCACGCTGATGCCGATGAAGACGGAATCCCCCTTCACGCCGGCAGGCCAGGTGCCGATGGGGGGACGCTCTTCGGCGAGCGCCGGCAGCGCAACGGAGGCCGGCAACAGCACACTGCCGGCGGCACCGACGCCGGCACGCAGGACTTTGCGGCGGCTGGGCTCCGGCAGCAGGACGTTTCGTTCGGGCATGACGCGTCTCCTGAAGGATCGGGGCGAAAGCGCACCCGGCGACGGCCAATGTATCGTGTCGTGACATTTCCGCGTAATGGGCGATTACCCGTACGCGCAGCAACGGTCCAGCGTGCGGCGTGCCCGGCCGCAAGCGTCGTGGGGGAATGGATCAGGATGTGATGGAAGCGACGCGCGCCGTCAACCGGCGGTGTACTGCGCCCACACGGTCTGGCCGTAGCGGTTGCCGTAGGCTTCGCGCGAGTGGCGCAGGCGGCGCAGCGCCTGGACCACGCCGGCGCGCCGGGGCTCACTCACCTCGATGTCGCACGTCCAGCCCGGCGGCGTGACGCCCTCCAGGAACTGCCGGGCGTCCGTCACGTTGAAGAACCACTTGTGCCGGTCCGCCGGCGGCTGCGTCGGCAGGCCGTAGTGCGCGATCTTTCCGCTGCCGCGTTCGATCTTCCGGCGCGCGTCCCGCCAGGCGTTCGGCAGCGAGATCAGCACGTACTTGCGCGACACCCGGAACAGGTCCTCCACCAGGACGTGCAGGTTGCCCAGGTGCTCCAGCACCTCGATGCACATCACCGTGTCGTAGGAACGGTCTTCGAAGGGCAGCCGCGAGCACTCCTCGAGGTTCAGCACGACGTCGGGATGGCCCGCGACGTCGACGCCCGTGTAGCGCTCCGCACCGATGAACTGGCGCATCGGCGCCTCGTAGCAGCCGACGTCAAGCACGCTGCCTTCGCGGAAGACGAGGGCGAAGTGCTCGTACACCCAGCGCGTACGGTCCTGACGCTCGGGGAACCGAGGCGTCTGGATGAACTTGGCGCTCATCGCAAGCTGCGTTCGGCGGCCGTGATGGTGTTGACCAGCAGCATCGCGCGCGTCATCGGGCCGACGCCGCCCGGCACCGGCGTGATCCAGCCGGCCACTTCCTTCACGCCGGCGAAGTCGACGTCGCCGCACAGCTTGCCTTCGTCGTTGCGGTTCATGCCGACGTCGATGACCACGGCGCCCGGCTTGACCATGTCGGCCGTCAGCACGTTGCGCTTGCCCACCGCCGCCACCACCACGTCGGCCTGGCGCGTGATCGCGCCGAGGTCCTTGGTGCGGCTGTGGCAGATGGTGACGGTGGCATCGCGGCCGAGCAGCATCATGGCCATGGGCTTGCCGACGATGTTGCTGCGGCCGATCACGACGGCGTGCTTGCCCTTGAGCTCGTAGCCGATCGAGTCCAGCATCTTCAGGCAGCCGTAGGGCGTGCAGGGCCAGAAGCCGGGTTGGCCCACCATCAGCGCGCCGGCGCTGGCGACGTGGAAGCCGTCGACGTCCTTGGCGGGCGAGATGGCCTCGATCACCTTGTGCGTATCCATGTGCCTGGGGATGGGCAGCTGCACCAGGATGCCGTGCACCGACGGGTCCTCGTTCAGGGCGTGGATGCGCGCCAGCAGGTCGGCCTCGCTCATGGTGGCGGGAAAGCGCTCCAGCGTGGCCTTGAGGCCGGTCTGCTCGCTGTCGGCGGCCTTGTGCTTGACGTAGACCTGGCTGGCGGGGTCTTCGCCGACCAGGATGATGGCGAGATGGGGCTGGATGCCCTTGGCCTTGAGGGCGGCCGTGCGGCCGGAGACTTCTGCGCGGATCTGTTGGGCAAGCGCGTTGCCGTCGATGAGGTTGGCTGTCATTCGGAGATCAATTCAACAGCCGGACGCAAAGGACGCGAAGGAAGCGCAAAGGACGCAAAGGAGAACCCGTGATTGGATGTTCCTTTGCGTCCTTTGCGGACCTTCGCGTCCTTTGCGTCCGGTATTTCGGTCTTCAGGTCTTCGGCGGCGTCTGGCCCAGGGCGATCTTCAGGAGGTCGGCCACCGTGTTCGCGTTCAGCTTTTCCATGATGTTGGCGCGGTGCGCCTCCACGGTCTTGATGCTGATGCCCAGGTCGTCGGCGATCTGCTTGTTCAGGCGGCCGGCGACGATGCGCTCCAGCACCTGCGCCTCGCGCGAGGTGAGCTTGGACAGCAGGGCGTCGCGGCTGGCGGCGCTCTGGTATTCGGCGAAGGTGTCCTTGGCGCGTTCGAGCATGCGCTCCACCAGGCTCACCAGCTCGTCTTCCTTGAAGGGCTTCTGGATGAAATCCATCGCGCCCTTCTTCATGGTGTTGACCGCCATCGGCACGTCGCCATGGCCGGTGATGAAGACCACGGGCAGGGGCGACTTGCGCTCGACCAGCCTGTCCTGCAGCTCCAGGCCCGTCATGCCGCCCATGCGGATGTCGACGATCAGGCAGGCGACCTCGCGCGGGTCGTAGCGGGCGAGGAAGGATTCGGCGGAGTCGAAGCAGCGCACCCGGTAATCCTTGCCTTCCAGCAGCCACTGCAGCGAATCGCGCACCGCCTCGTCGTCGTCGACCACATAGACCGTGCCCTTCTTGGGAATCAAACTCATACTGCTGTCACCCCCGCGTCCTTGCCTACTATCGGACTTGTAGTACCCGAGACCGGAATCCAGAACGAAAACCGGCACCCGGCGACCTCGCTGCCATTGTAGATGTTCTCCGCCTGCATCCTGCCGTGGTGCGATTCGACGATCGAGCGGCACAGGTTGAGGCCGATGCCCATGCCTTCGGCCTTGGTGGAGAAGAAGGCTTCGTAGAGCCGGTCCATCACCTCCGGCGCGAGGCCCGGGCCCGAATCGACCACCGAGAACTCCACCACCTGCTGCACCTCGATCTGCTTCGGCACCACGCGCAGTTCCACGCTGCGGCGCCCCGCCGGCCGGCCCGCGTGCTCGATCGCCTCGGCGGCGTTGCGCAGCAAGTTCACCAGCACCTGCTCGATCAGGATCGGATCGACCATGATGTGCGGCAGCCGCGCGGCCACGTAGTGCGACATGCGCACGTTGCGCCGGCGCAGCTCGATCTCGGCGAGTTCGAGCGCCTCGCTCACCATCACGCTCACGTCCGACAGCGTGCGGTTCGGCTCGCTGCGCTTCACGAAGGTGCGGATGCGCTGGATGATCTGGCCGGCGCGCTGCGCCTGGCGTGCCGTCTTGTCCAGCGCAGCGAGCACGTCGTCCTCGGCGATCTGCTTGCCGCGGATGCGCGACATCAGGCCGTTGCAGTAGTTGCTGATGGCCGTCAGCGGCTGGTTCAGCTCGTGCGCCACGCTGGAGGCCATCTCGCCCATGGTGATCAGGCGGCTGGCGGACTGGGCGCGCTCGGCCTGCGCGGCCGCCTGTTCCTCGGCGCTGCGGCGCGCCGTGATGTCGGTGGCGATCACCATCTGCGCCAGGCGCCCGTCCACCCACGTGAGGTAACGCGAACGCACTTCCAGCCACTTGCCCAGCTCCGGCACGAAGATCTCGGCGTTCTCGGAGCTGGCGCTGGTGAGGCTGTTGGTCGGCAGGCCGACGAAGGAATCGACCTCGTCGAGGTGCTCGTCGCTGTGCGGCGGCGACTGCGACATGCCGGCCTGCGCCACCATGCCGAGATGGCCGCCGGCGCGGCCGCCGAACCACAGGCGGTACAGCTTGTTGGCGAACAGCAGTTCCTCGCTGCCCAGGGGCGCCACCGAGACGGAGGCATCGAGCGCCTCCAGCACCGTGGTGAAGCGCTCGTGCGAGGCCTGCAGCTGCTCGCGGATGCGGGTCGGCTCGGTGATGTCGGTCATCGACGTCATCCAGCCGGTCTGCTGGCCCTTGGCGTCCACCAGGGGCGAGACGTACAGGCGCGCGTCGAACAGCGAGCCGTCCTTGCGCTTCACCCGCACCTGGAAGCCGCCCTGGATGGTGCGGCCTTTCAGCTCGTCCTCCAGCCGCGCCATGAGCAGCTCGCGGTCCTCGTCGGGCCAGTAGGGGAAGGGCGGCGTGCGGCCCACCAGTTCGGCCTCGCTCCAGCCCGTCATCTGGCAGAAGGCAGCGTTGACGTAGGTGATGCGGCCGTGCAGGTCGAGCGCCCGCATGCCGGTCAGCATCGAGTTCTCCATCGCGCGGCGGAAGTTGGTCTCCGTCATCAGCGCCTGCTGCGCGCGCATGCGGCGGCGGGTGTGGCGCCAGTTGGCGATCAGCATCCAGGCCGTCATCGCGGAGAGCGCGCCGACCAGCCAGAACAGGCCGCTGCCGATCACGCCCAGCCCGGTGCGGTAGGCCTGCGCGCGGATCACGAGGCCGTTGCCCACCGGCGAAACCGGGACTTCATATTCGTTGGGCTGCGCGGCCCAGGGCAGCAGGTGGGTGGCCGGATTGCGCGGCGGCACCGAGGTGCCCGCCAGCACGCGCGCCTTGCCATCGAGCAGGGCCACCGCGTACTTGGCCGAGATCTCGGACGGCACGCCGTAGCGCAGCAGGCCGTCGATGGAGTATTCGCCCAGGATCACGCCGCCGAACTTGCCCTGGTCCGCCAGCGGCACGTGCAGCTGCAGCAGGCCGGAACTCTCCGGGCCGGCCACCGGCTGTGAGTACACCGGCTGCTGCAGGTCGCGCGCCAGGCTGTACATGGTCTCGGTTTCGCCCGGGCGCAGCACGTCGCCCTTGGTGCGCAGGTGGGCCGGGCTGATGCTCGGTGCCGCATAGGAGGCGGTGACGCGCCGGCGCTCGTCGATCCACGTCAGCATCAGCAGCTCGGGGTACTGCGCGATCATGGATTCGGCGCGGCCGACGAATTCCTCCGCGTCCACCTCCTTGTTGGAGATGTCGCGGGCGATGCGCATCAGCTGTTCCTGCCGCTCCAGCAGGCGCAGCCGCATGCGCTGCTGCGCGTATTCGACATCGCGCTTGACGGCCTCCTGCTCGCGGTCCATCTCCTCCAGCCGCAGGTAGGAGAAGGCGGAGATGATGGCGGCCAGGAACAACAGCACGGCCGCCAGCGGCGCCAGCATCGCGTAGCGGTCCTGCCGGGTGGGCGTCTGGCGCCGCCACCAGTGGCGCCACCAGTCGGGAATGGGGCCGTTGGAGGGCAACTCCGATGCGGGGTTGTCATGCATGAGAAGGCGCAGTGTAAGGGCGCGCGCTGGTGGGACCCAAGCGCGGCCAAAAGGTGCCGCCGCCCTGGGGTTGGTGGGTCTCGTGAATTCATATTATGAAAGCGGTACGCACGATTTGAAAAATCCACGGGCTTGTGCGACACTTCGCCCCCGTGCGGCTAGGCCGTACTAAATTCACTTGACTGCTACCAGGAGACAACACATGTCCGCTCAGCCCGACCGCGTGTTCGGCGCCGCCGCCAACGACTCTGACGCACAGGAAACACGCGAGTGGCTGGATGCCCTGTCGGCCGTCATTTCATCGGAAGGCAAGGAGCGCGGCCACTTCCTGCTCGAACAGCTCCTCGAGCAGGCCCGCCAGGAAGGCATCGACCTGCCGTTCTCCGCCAAGACGGGGTATGTCAATACCATCGAACCCGAGAACGAGGAGCGCTGCCCCGGCAACCTCGAGATCGAGGAGCGCCTGCGCGCCTACATGCGCTGGAACGCCATGGCGATGGTGGTGCGGGCCAACCGCATCCATCCCGAGGACGGCGGCGACCTCGGCGGCCACATCAGCTCCTTCGCTTCGCTGGCCACCATGCTGGGCGCCGGCTTCAACCACTTCTGGCATGCCGAGACGCCCGAGCACGGCGGCGACTGCCTCTACATCCAGGGCCACAGCGCGCCCGGCATCTACGCCCGCGCCTTCCTGGAAGGCCGCATCACCGAGGACCAGCTGCTGAATTTCCGCCAGGAGGTGGACGGCCACGGCCTTTCCAGCTACCCGCACCCGAAGCTGATGCCGGAGTTCTGGCAGTTCCCGACCGTCTCCATGGGCCTGGGCCCGC
The DNA here is from genome assembly GCF_035706265.1 of Ramlibacter sp. GTDB lineage: Bacteria > Pseudomonadota > Gammaproteobacteria > Burkholderiales > Burkholderiaceae_C > Ramlibacter. The sequence goes on from NZ_DASSVG010000393.1 coordinate 9,721, forward strand.
TGATGGCGATCTACCAGGCGCGCTTCCTCAAGTACCTGCACGCCCGGGGCATCGCGGACACGGCCAAGCGCAAGGTCTGGGCCTTCCTCGGCGACGGCGAGATGGACGAAGTGGAGTCGATGGGCGCCATCGGCGTGGCCACGCGCGAGAACCTCGACAACCTGATCTTCGTCATCAACTGCAACCTGCAGCGCCTCGACGGCCCCGTGCGCGGCAACGGCAAGATCATCCAGGAGCTCGAAGGCGAGTTCCGCGGCGCCGGCTGGAACGTCATCAAGCTCATCTGGGGCTCCTACTGGGATCCGCTGCTGGCGCGCGA
>NZ_DASSVG010000394.1:0-8722 GCF_035706265.1 Ramlibacter sp.
CGCTCGCAGGCGGCCACGTCGGCGGTGCTCACCTTCGGGCCGATCGAGCTCGACACGGCCAACCGGCGCGCCAGCGCCCAGCGCAACGGCCAGGCGATCCCGATCGAGCTGGGCCCGCGCGAGTGGACGGTGATGGAGTACCTCCTGATCAACGCGCCCAAGCCCGCCAGCAAGGAGAAGCTGCTGCAGGCCCTGACCGGCTGGGACAAGGAGATCACGCCCAACGCGGTGGAGGTCTACATCTCGCGCCTGCGCAGCAAGCTCGAGCCCTACGGCGTGGCGCTGCGCTCGATCCGCGGCTTCGGCTACCGGCTGGAGCTGCGCCCCACGGAATCGGCCTGATGCTCTATTTCGTGCCCCGGACGGGCCGCCGGCTGCGCGCCAGCGCGGTGCTGGGGGTCACGCGGGGGCTGCAGCGGCGCCTGCTGGTGATGCTGATCGTGCCGCTGGTGCTGCTGGCGGCGATCAACGCCTGGTTCGAATACCGCTCCGCCGGCAACGTCGCCCTGCAGCAGGACCAGCGGCTGCAGGCCCTGGTGCCGCTGGTGGCCGACTCGATCGTCGGCGACGCGGGCGGGCGGCCGCTGCTGATGCTGGCGCCGCCGGTGCAGGAGTTCCTGAAGGACGACCCCTCGGCGGCCGCCTACGCGATCATCGACGTCGACGGCCAGGTGCTGCAGGGCGAGGAGTGGCTCGCCGACGAACTGCCGCCGGCCGACGCCGAGCCGCAGTTCCACAGCGAGGAGCACGGCGGCGTCACCTGGCGCATCGTGCGCCAGCGCCAGCAGACCATCTTCGGCGAGGTGGTGGTGGCCGTGGGCGACGGCACCGATGCGCGCCAGCAGTGGGCGCGCTCGATCCTGCTGCGGGTGCTGCTGCCGAACCTGGTGCTGATCGGGGCCGCGGCCTTTGCCGTGGGCTGGGCGGTGGAGCGCGCGCTGCGCCCGCTGCGCGCGCTGAAGGAAGCGGTGGAGCGCCGCTCGCCGCGCGACCTGAGCGCGATCGACGAAGCGGCCTCGCCGGAGGAAGTGCGCCCGCTGGTCGATTCCCTCAACCGGCTGTTCGGGCTGGTCAACGCGCAGGCCGAGAGCCAGCGCCGCTTCGTCGCCGACGCGGCCCACCAGCTGCGCACGCCGCTCGCGGGCCTGCAGGCGCAGGTGGAAGCCTGGGCCCAGGCGGCCGCCGCCACGCCGCAGGACGGCACCCTGGCCCTGCCCACCGAGCAGGTCTACAAGTTGCGCAGCGCCACCCGCCGCACCTCGCAATTGGCCAACCAGCTGCTGGCGCTCTCGCGCGCCGATGCGCGCGGCATGCATTCGCAGCCGCAGCAGCGGGTGCAACTCAAGTCGCTGTGCGAGGACACGCTCGAAGCCCACCTCGATGCCGCCACCGCGCGCGGCATCGACCTCGGCCTCGACGCCGAGCCGGTGCGCGTGATGGGCCACGAATGGCTGCTGCGCGAGCTGATGTCCAACCTGGTCGACAACGCCGTGAAATACAGCCACGACGGCGGCAGCGTCACCATCCGCTGCGGCCGCCGCGGCAGCGAGGCCTTCCTCGAGGTGGAGGACGACGGTCCCGGCGTGTCGGCCGCGGACTGCTCCCGCATCCTCGAGCGCTTCTACCGCGTGCCGGGCACGCAGGCCGAGGGCAACGGCCTGGGCCTCGCGATCGCGGAGGAGATCGCCCGCGTCCACCACAGCCACCTGCAGCTCGGGGCCGGGGCCGAGGGGCGTGGCTTGAAAGTCACACTGCCCCTCCCGGGGTAAGCACCTACTCGGCGTGGGCACGGGGTTTCCGGTGGCTGGGTTGGCAAAATGCCACGGTTGGGTATGCGAGAATGGCCCGAACCGCTGACCTTCCGTCCCCTATGTCCCACGCCGAGCTCGACTCCCCCGAACCCACACCCGGCGCCGAAGCGCCCGTGGCACCGGCCGTGGTGCGCAAGCGCCCCAAGCCGGGCGAGCGGCGGGTGCAGATCCTGCAGGCGCTGGCCACGATGCTGGAGCAGCCCGGCGCCGAGCGCATCACCACCGCGGCCCTGGCGGCGCGGCTGGAGGTGAGCGAAGCGGCCCTGTACCGGCACTTCGCCAGCAAGGCGCAGATGTTCGAGGGCCTGATCGAGTTCATCGAGCAGAGCGTCTTCACGCTGATCAACCAGATCGCCGAGCGCGAGCCGGCGGGGCCGGCGCAGGCGGGCCGCATCGTCGCCATGCTGATCCAGTTCGCCGAGAAGAACCCGGGCATGACGCGCGTGATGGTGGGCGACGCCCTGGTGTTCGAGAACGAGCGGCTGCAGCAGCGCATGAACCAGTTCTTCGACAAGGTGGAAGCCTCGCTCAAGCAGTGCCTGCGCAGCACGGGCGACGCCGCGGCGCCGACGGTGGATGCGGCCGTGCGTGCCTCCGTGCTCACGGCCTTCATCGTCGGGCGGCTGCAGCGCTTCGCGCGCTCGGGTTTCAAGCGTGCCCCTTCGGAGCACCTGGACGCGGCGCTGGCGCGGATGCTGTGATGTGAAGATCCGCCTGGCCGGACAGGATGCGGTGCTGCATCCCTCCGGCGCCTTGTTCCTTGCCGACCATTCCGCCTTGCTGGTCGCCGACGCGCATGTCGGCAAGGCGGTGAGCTTCCGCAGGCTCGGCGTGCCGGTGCCGCGCGGCACTACGGGCGAAACGCTCGCGCGGCTGGATGCGGCCTTGGCCGACACGGGCGCGCGGCAGCTCGTCTTCCTCGGCGACTTCCTGCATTCCGCGCGCTCCCACGCGCCCGGCACGCTGGCCGTGCTGCACGCCTGGCGCGAGCGGCAGGCCGCGCTGCCCGTGACCCTGGTGCGCGGCAACCACGACGACCGCGCGGGCGATCCGCCGGCCACGCTCGGCTTCACCATCGTCGACGAGCCGCTGCGGCTGGGCCCCTTCGCGCTCTGCCATCATCCGCGGCCGCTGGCGCACGCCTACGTGCTCGCGGGCCACTGGCACCCCTGCGTGGCCGTGAGCGGCCGCGCCTTCGAGCACCTGCGGCTGCCGTGCTTCTGGCTCGGCGATGAAGCCGTGCCCGCGCAGGCCGTGGGCATCCTGCCGGCCTTCGGCAGCTTCACGGGCATGCACCGCATCGCGCCGCGCCCGGGCGACCGCATCTTCCCGATCGCGGGCGACGCGGTGCGGCCGCTGCCTGGGCCATAACCGGGCCGTCGGTCGGGGTCCGACAGGGACCATCAATGCGCGCTGGCGAGCCGGCGCTCGCGCCGGGCATGGAATAGGGTCCGTCCCCCGAACCCATTACGTCAAGGAGTACCGATGAAACACACCCATGCAGCCCTGGCCGTGGCGGCCGTCGCCGTCCTGTCCGTGCCCGCGTTCGCCCAGACGACCTGCACCGTCTCCAGCGACAACCTGCAGACCATCTGCACCGAAACCACCACCATCCTGGGCGCAGGCCCGGTGATGAGCAGCAACGGCACGCTGGTCAATTCCGGCACCGGCATGGTGGTGACGCCGGGCGCGCCCGCGACCATCGCCGTGGCGCCGGCGCCCGCCGTCGCCGTCGTGCCGGCCTCGACGGTCGCCGTGGCGGCGCCGGCCGTGATCGCCGTGCCGGGCACCCGCATCCTGCCGGGTGCGGCCCAGGTCCAGGCCAGCCAGACCACCGTGCTGGGCGGCCCGGCGGCCCCGGGCGTGACCAGCAGCCGGACGGTCGTGACCCGCTACTGGCTCAACGTGCCGGCGGGCGTGGAGCACCGCGCCGACTTCCAGCGCTGGCTGTCCCTCAAGTAAGCGCTCAGGCCACCGCGGCGCCGACCTTGGCGCCCGCGGCCACGATCTCGGCCCAGGTCTGGTCGTCCAGCGCGATGCCTTCGGCCTCGCGCTGGCGCCGGGCCCTGCGTTCGGGCTCGCCCGCCAGCATCACGCCTTCGGAGCCCGCCCCCGGCGGGCTCTGCTTCACCCACTCCACGAAAGCCAGCGCCTCGCGCGCGAACGCTTCCTGCGTGCCCAGCTTGCGCGGATCCACCAGGATCGTGAACATGCCGTTGATCACGGCGCGCCGGCTGTCCGCCGGCTGGTGCCAGGTGCCGGTGCCCGTCAACGCGCCCCCGAGCAGCTCGCACGCCACGGCCATGCCGTAGCCCTTGTGCTCGCCGAAGGAGAGCAGGGCGCCAAACAGGCCGCCCGATTGCGGGACCACCACCACGCCAGGGTTGGTCGTCGGCCGGCCTTTCTCGTCGATCAGGGTGCCGGGCTCGACCTGGCGGCCCTCGTTGTGCGCGACGCGCATCTTGCCCTGCGCCACCCGGCTGGTCGCGAAATCCAGCAGGAAGGGCGGCTGCCCCGGCAGCGGGATGCCGACGCAGAAGGGATTGGTGCCGTAGCGGCCGTCGCCGCCGCCGAAGGGCGCCACCACCGGCCGCGACTGCACGTTGACGAAGTGGATGGACACCAGGCCGCGCTCCACGGCCATCTCGGCGAAATGGCCGATGCGGCCCAGGTGGTGCGCGTTGGCGAGCGCCATCACGCAGCTGCCCGTCTCCTGCGCGCGCTGCATCGCGAGCGTCATCGCCTGCGCGCCCACCACCTGGCCGAAGCCGCGCTGGCCGTCCAGGGCCAGCAGGCTGCCGCCATCGAGCTTCACGGCGATGCCGGCGTTGGGATGCAGGCCGCCTTCCAGCACCGCGTCCACGTAGCGGGGCAGCATGCCCACGCCATGCGAGTCGTGCCCGCTCAGGTTGGCGAGCACCAGGTTCTCGGCCACCGTGCGGCTCTCTTCGGCGGAGCTGCCGGCCCGCTCCAGCACGCCGGCCACGATGGCGCGCAGTTGCGCCGCGGAGTACTTCCTTGTCATGGTTTCTGTCTTGATGCTTGTGTCTGATCGAGCAGTCTTAACGCAAAAGCCGCGAAGGTTTCGCAAAAGCCGCAAAAGAACAGCCTTTTGAGAATGTCTTTTTTGCGGCTTTGGCTGTTCTCCTTCTGCGGCTTTTGCGTTAAATGAATTCGGTATTCACTACATCACCGCCCCGACCTGCCACGGCACGAACTCGTTCTGGCCGTAGCCGTGCTGCTCGCTCTTGCTGCGCTCGCCGGAGGCGGTGGCCAGCACCAGGCGGAAGATGCGTTCGCCCATCTCGGCGATCGAGGCCTTGCCGTCGATGATCTCGCCGCAGTTGATGTCCATGTCCTCTTCCTGCCGCTGCCACAGCGCCGTGTTGGTGGCGAGCTTCAGCGACGGAGAGGGCGCGCAGCCGTAGGCGGAGCCGCGGCCGGTGGTGAAGCAGATCATGTTGGCACCGCCGGCCACCTGGCCCGTGGCGCTGACCGGATCGTAGCCGGGCGTGTCCATGTAGACGAAGCCGCGCGCATCGACGTGCTCGGCGTATTCGTACACCGCCTGCAGGTTGGTCGTACCGCCCTTCGCCACCGCGCCGAGCGACTTCTCCAGGATGGTGGTGAGGCCGCCGGCCTTGTTGCCGGGCGACGGGTTGTTGTTCATCTCGCCGTCGTTCACCCTGGTGTAGTGCTCCCACCAGCGGATGCGCTCGATCAGCTTCTCGCCCACTTCGCGCCGCGCGGCGCGGCGCGTCAGCAGGTGCTCGGCGCCGTAGATCTCCGGCGTCTCCGACAGGATGGCCGTGCCGCCGTGCGCCACCAGCAGGTCCACCGCGGCGCCGAGGGCCGGGTTGGCGCTGATGCCCGAATAGCCGTCGGAGCCGCCGCACTGCAGGCCGATGGTGATGTGCGAGGCGCTGCAGGGCTCGCGCTGCACCTTGTTGGCGGCCGGCAGCATGTCCTTCACCAGCGCCACGCCTTTTTCCACCGTCCTGCGGGTGCCGCCCGTGTCCTGGATGTTGAACACCTGCAGGGTCTCGCCTTCGCGCAGGCTGCTGTTGGCGAGCCAGGCGTTGATCTGGTTGGCCTCGCAGCCCAGGCCCACCACGATCACGGCGGCGAAGTTGGCGTGGGTGGCATAGCCGGCCAGCGTGCGCTGCAGGATCTGCATGCCCAGGCCTTCGCTGGCCATGCCGCAGCCCGTGCCGTGCGTGAGGGCGACCACGCCGTCCACGTTGGGGTAGGGTTCCAGCGCCTTGGGGTTGGTCTGGCGCGAGAAGTGGTCGGCGATGGCGCGCGCGGCGGTCGCCGAGCAGTTCACGCTGGAGAGGATGCCGATGTAGTTGCGGGTGGCCACGCGGCCGTCCGCGCGCCGGATGCCCATGAACGTCGCCTCGCGCGGGGCGGGCGGCGGCTTCACGTCGGCGCCGAAGGCGTAGTCGCGCTCGAAATCGGCCATGGCGAGGTTGTGCGTGTGCACGTGCTCGCCGGCGGCGATGGGCCGGCTCGCGAAGCCGATCACCTGGTTGTAGCGCCGCACCGGCTCGCCGGCCGCGATGGCGCGGGTGGCGATCTTGTGGCCGGCCGGGATCAGCCCGCGGGCGGTGACGCCCTCGACGCTCGTGCCGCCCACGAGCTGGGTGCGGGCGATCAGGACGTCGTCGGCGGGGTGGAGGCGGATGAAGGGTGTCATGTCAGTAGAACAGCTTCGGCAGCCACAGCACGGTCTTGGGCATGTAGGTGATCACCACCAGCGAGACCAGCAGCGGCAGCAGCCAGGGCAGGATCGCCATCGTGGTGCGTTCCACCGACAGCTTGGCCACCCGGGCCAGCACGAACAGCACCATGCCCATGGGCGGGTGCAGCAGGCCGATCATCAGGTTCAGCACCATCACCAGGCCGAAGTGCACCGGGTCGATGCCCAGTTGCTGGCAGATCGGCAGCAGGATCGGCACCAGGATCGTGATGGCCGCGGTCGGCTCGAGGAAGCAGCCCACGAACAGCATCAGCAGGTTGGCCAGCAGCAGGAACACCCAGGCCTCGTGCGTGAAGCCCAGCACCCAGGTGGAGATCGCCGCCGTGACGCCGGTAGCGGTGAGCATCCAGCCGAAAATGCTGGCGGCAGCCACGATGAACAGCACGGTGGCGGTGGTCTCCACCGTGTCGAGGCACACCTTGACGAACATCTTCCAGCTGAGCGTGCGGTACCAGACCAGGCCCAGCACCATCGCCCACAGGCAGGCGGCGATGGCGCCCTCGGTGGGCGTGAAGATGCCTGTGGTCATGCCGCCGATCAGCAGCACGGGCGTCATGATCGGCAGCACCGCCTGGAAGCGGAACAGCTTGTCGGCCACGAACAGCCCCACCAGGCCAGTGAGCACCGTCGGCTGCGCGGGCAGGCCGGCCTTCACCACCAGCAGCCACAGCACGGTGGGCCAGCCCATGACGATGGCCATTTCGGCGAGCGCCTTCAGCACGCGGGGCCACTCGAACTTGACGTCGGCGCCCCAGTTGTTCTTGTGCGCGTAGTAGGCCACGGTGAGCATCATCAGCACCGCCATCAGCGCGCCGGGCAGGATGCCGGCGAGGAACAGCGCGCCGACGCTCACGTTGGCCATCATCCCGTAGATCACGAAGGGCAGCGAGGGCGGAATGATGGGCCCGAGCGTCGCCGAGGCGGCCGTCACGCCGACGGCGAACTCGGTGCCGTAGCCGTGGTCCTTCATCGCCTTGATCTCGATCGTGCCCAGGCCGGCGGCGTCGGCGATGGCGGCGCCGCTCATGCCGGCGAAGACCACCGAGCCGACCACGTTGACGTGGCCGAGGCCGCCCTTCATCCAGCCCACCAGGGCCAGGGCGAAGTTGTAGATGCGGTTGGTGATGCCGGCGTTGTTCATCAGGTTGCCGGCCAGGATGAAGAAGGGCACGGCCAGCAGCGGGAAGCTGTCGATGCCGCTCACCATGCGGTGGATGACGACGAAGGGCGGCAGGTTGCCGGCGAACAGGATGAACAGGAGCGAGGCGCCGGCCATGGCGATGGCCACGGGGATGCCGCCCGCCATCAGCGCGAGGAAGAGGACCTTGAGCATGGTGCTGGTTGTTTCTAGCGGTCTTCGATGGCCGACTCGGGCCGTTCGAGCACGGTGTAGCCGCGCTTCCAGTGGATGCGCATCACGAGGGCGGAGCGCACGGTCATGGCGGCGAAGGCCGCCAGGCAGATGGCGTACACGTAGTTCATGGGCAGGTCGATCATGGTCATGCGCGAGCTGTTGCCCAGCTTGTCCATCATCAGCCAGGTGAGCACCACGGCGGCGGCGAAGAAGGCCAGCCGCATCACGTCGACGGCGGTGGCCATCGCACGCGCCATCCATGGGGGCATGAAGCGGTAGAAGAAGTCGACCTGGATGTGGTTGTTCTTCACCACGCCGATCACCGCGCCGGTGAACACGGTGGCGATCAGCAGGTAACGCGCGATCTCCTCCGTCCAGGCGGCGGAGTCGTTCATCACGTAACGGGTGAAGAACTGGTAGAAGACCACCAGCCCCAGGATCCAGAAGAAGACCAGCGCGATCCATGCCTCGGGCGCCGTGCCCGAGAGGTCCACCGCCTCGTCCTCGGCGTGGAACTCGCCGTCGTCGCCCATCACCTTGGGCAGGTCGTCAATCGTCGTGGTGTTTTCCATGTGCGGGATCCGGTTGCGCGGCAGTCATGGCGGCGACGGGCCGACGGGCCCGCCGCTGCAAGGGGCTTACTTGATCGCCTGGATGCGGTCGTAGCCCATCGCCTTCATGTCGATGGCCTTGACGACGCGGTCGCGGAAGTCGTCGCGGTTGACGGTGGCGATCGTGAGGCCCTTCTTGCGGAATTCCTCGATCAGCTCGGTCTCCCGCTTCGAGATGTCGTCG
>NZ_DASSVG010000395.1:0-11372 GCF_035706265.1 Ramlibacter sp.
GTCGATCTGGCAGTAGCGCGCCAGTTCCGAGCGCGGGACCTCGCGCCGGGCGAGGAAGAAGCGCAGCCGCATGTCGGCGGGCGTCGCCTGGGCGTAGAAGGCCTGCAGCCGCTCGCCATCCTCCGGCCGGATCGGCCGCACGCGCAGCGGCCGGCCTTCGAGCATCCAGCGCTCCTCCAGTTCGGCCGGATACGGGCGCAGCGCGAGCCGGCTGCCCTCGCCCGCGGCGGGCTGCCGCACGCGGATGCGCGCATCGAGCGCCACCACGCCGTCGGCATCGGCCAGCAGCGGGTTGATGTCCAGTTCGGCCAGCTCCGGCAGGTCGCAGGCGAGCTGCGACACGCGCAGCAGCGCGTCCACCAGCGCGGGCTCGCGGATCCCTTTCTGCCCGCGATAGCCCCCGAGCAGCGCACCGATGCGCGTGCGCGCGACCAGCTCGCGCGCCAGCTTCGCATTGAGCGGCGGCAGGTCCACCGCGCGATCCTTGTGGAGTTCCACCGCGGTGCCGCCGGCGCCGAACAGCAGCACGGGGCCGAAGATCGCGTCGTTCGCGATGCCGAGGATCAGCTCGTGGCCCTGGGGCCGCCGCAACATCGCCTGGACGCTGAAGCCCAGCACCTGCGCCTGCGGATGCGTGCGCGCCACCGTCTCCAGCATGCGCTGCGCCGCGGCGCGCACTTCCGCGGCCGATCCGAGGTCCAGGGCGACGCCGCCCACGTCCGACTTGTGCAGGATCTGCGGCGACACGATCTTGAGCGCCACCGGATAGCCGATCTCGTCGGCCGCCCGCACCGCTTCCTCCGCGTCGCGCACCTTCTGCGTGCGCACGGTGGCGATGCCGTAGGCCTGCAGCACCTTCTTGGCCTGCACTTCGTCCAGCCACTCGCGCCCGTCGGCCAGCGCCTCGCGCAGCAGGGACTGCGCCGCGGCCCGGTCCACCTGCAGCTCGGGCAGTTGCGCGGGCGGCAATTCCAGCAGCGACTCCTGGTTGCGGTGGTACTGCACCAGCTGCATCCAGGCGGCCACGGCGTGTTCGGGCGTCGCGTAGGTGGACAGGCCCGCCAGCGCGAAGGCTTCGCGCGCCGGCCGCACCGTGGTGCCGCCCAGCCAGCAGCTCAGGACCGGCTTGCCGGCCTCGCGCAGCAGCGGCACGCAGGCGGCCGCGACGTCCGCGGCCGGCACGATGGCCGTCGGCGCGTGCATGAACAGCAGGCCGTCGACCTCCGGCGCCGCCAGCAGCACCTGCAAGGCCTCGGTGTAGCGCTGCACCGGCGCGTCGCCGATCAGGTCCACCGGATTCGCATGCGACCAGGTGGCAGGCAGCACGGCATCGAGCTTGGCCAGCGTGTCGGCGGAAAAGTCCGCCAGCCGGCCTTGCGCGAGGGCGAGCGCGTCCGCCGCCAGCACGCCGGCGCCGCCGCCGTTGGTGACGATGGCCAGCCGCTCGCCGCGCCAGGGCCGCGGGCGCGCCAGCGTCTCGGCGGCGTCGAACAGGCCTTCCAGGGTCTCGACGCGCAGCATGCCGGCGCGCCGCACGGCCGCGTCGAACACGGTGTCGGAGCCCGCGAGCGCCCCGGTGTGCGAGGCGGCGGCGCGGGCGCCTTCGGGCGCGCGGCCCGCCTTCACCACGATCACCGGCTTGTTGCGCGCCGCCGCCCGCGCGGCCGACATGAACTTGCGCGCGTGCTGCACCGACTCCGCGTACATCAGCACGGCGCGGGTGCCGCCGTCGCTCGCCAGGTAGTCCAGCACGTCGCCGAAGTCGACGTCCGCGCTGTCGCCGAGCGAGATGAAATGCGAGAAGCCGATCCGCTGCGCGTGGGCCCAATCGAGCATCGCGGTGGCCAGGGCGCCGGACTGCGAGACGAAGGCGATCGGCCCGGGCGCCACCGTGCCCGGGGCGAAACTGGCGTTCAGGTGCAGTCCCGGCACCAGCGCGCCGAGGCAGTTGGGTCCGAGGATGCGCAGTACGTGGGGCCGGGCCGCGTCCAGCATCTGCTGCTCGTAGGTGGGCCCGTCGGGCGTGGCGCGTCCCTTCAGGCCGGCCGTCAGCACGATCGCGGCGCGCGTTCCCTTGCGCGCGAAGTCCTCCACCAGCTGCGGCACCGTGGCGGCCGGCGTGCAGAGGATGGCGAGGTCGGGCGCCGCAGGCAGCTCCTGCACCGACGCGAACACCGGCACGCCGTCGACCTCGCCGGCGTGCCGGTTCACTGCCCACACCGGTCCCGGGAAGCCCGCGTCGCGCAGGTTGTGCAGCACCAGGGTCCCCAGGTTCCGCCCGCGGGTGGAGACGCCCGCGACGGCGACGGAATGGGGGGCGAACAAGGCATCGAGATGACGGACGGACATGGAATAAGTGGCATCCGGATGGCGCGGTGGCGCCCTTGCGGCGAGGTTAGGCCGCGGCGCGCGCCATCCCTTGCGCCAGATCAAGACGCCCGCCGGCCCGCTGCCCAGAATGCCCTCGAGATCCCGTCCCGCAGCCCTTGCCATGCCCGTCGTCGTCGCCTCGCCCCTCACGCAGAAGCTTGCGGCCAAGCTGCGCCAGCGCGCGGCCGAACTGCGCGCACTGCTGCAGCAGCACGCGGGCGCCGCCGTCGGCGCCACGGACAATCCGCCCGAGGTGCTGGACTTCAAGGATGTCGCCGCCGAGGACCGGCAGGCCATCATCGACGAGGCCACGCTCGCCAACGCCACGGCGGAACTGCACCAGATCGTGGCCGCCCTGCGGCGCGTGGACGACGGCAGCTACGGCGAATGCCTGGACTGCGGCGAGCCGATCGACGAGCGCCGCCTGCTGGCCCTGCCCGCCACGCCCTTCTGCACCCCCTGCCAGGCGATCCACGAGCGCCCGGCGATGCCGCGGCGCTGATCCCACTTACTCCTGGAAGACGAAGGTACCGGGCGCCGGCACCACCTTGCCGTGGAAGCGCACGTCCGGCACCGCGCGGGCCGGCACGTTGCCGCTGCCATGCCGGTGCAGCCACTCGTTCCAGCAGGTCCACCAGGAGCCGCGTTCCTGCTGCGCGGCGTCGTACCAGGCCTGCGGATCGGCCGGGGCTTCGTCCACCGGGTGCTCGGCCCAGCGGTAGCTGGCCTTGGGATTGGCCGCCGGCCCCTCCGGCGGGTTGACCACGCCCACGTTGTGCCCGCCGGCGGTGAGCACGAAGCGCGTCGGCGCGTGGGCGAGCCGCAGCACCTTGAACACCGAGGGCCAGGGCGAGACGTGGTCGCGCTCGGTGCCCAGCACGAACATCGGCACCCGGATCGCGCGCAGGTTGATCGGCACGCCGCGGAAGCGGTACTCGCCGTCGGCCAACTGGTTTTCGAGGTAGAGGCGCCGCAGGTACTCGGAGTGCATGCGCGCCGGCATGCGCGTCGCATCCGCGTTCCAGGCCCGCAGCGCGGTCATGGGCGTCTCGGCGCCCATCAGGTATTCGTGCAGCAGCTTGGACCAGACCAGGTCCTTGGAGTTGATCAACTGGAAGGCGCCCGCCATGCGCCGGCCATCGAGGTAGCCGGATTCCGCCATCAGGTCTTCCAGGAAGGCGACCTGGCTCTCGTCCATGAACAGGCCCAGCTCGCCCGGCTCCTGGAAATCGACCTGGCCGGCGATGATCGTCACGGTCTTGAGCGCATGCACCTTGCGCGCCCCGAGCACGGCGGCGCCCATGGCCAGCAGCGTGCCGCCCAGGCAGTAGCCGGCCGCATGGATGGTGGTGTCGGGGCACAGGCGCTGCACGGCGGCCACGGTGTCGAGCACGCCGAGCTCCAGGTAATCGTCCAGCCCGATCTCGCGGTCGGCCGCGCCGGGGTTGCGCCAGGACGCGATGAACACCGTGTGGCCCTGCCCCACCAGGTACTTCACCAGCGAGTCGTCGGGCGTGAGATCGAGGATGTAGTACTTCATGATCCACGACGGCACGATCAGCACCGGCTCCTTGCGCACCTTGTCCGTGGCCGGCGCGTACTGGATCAGTTCGACCATCGCGTTGCGGTGGACCACCTTGCCGGGCGTGAGGGCCACCGCCTCGCCCGGTCGGAAGGCCTCCACGCCGCGCGGCCTGCCGCCGGCCGCCACCGCGATCGCATCGCGCCACCAGTTGGCGAAGCCGTGCACGAAGTTGACCCCGCACTTGCGCGCGGTCTCGTGCAGCACCTGCGGATTGAGCAGCGGCGAGTTGGAGGGCGACAGCATGTCCAGCCATTGCCGCACCGTGAAGGCCGCCACCTCCTCGTGGTGGCGCGACACGCCGCGCACGCCGGTGCTCGCCTCGCGCCACCATTGCTGCGTGAGCAGGAAGGCCTGCGCGATGGTGCTGAAGGGCGGCAGCTGCCACTCGGCATGGCTGAAGCGCTTGTCGTCGGGCGGCGCCTCCACGCAGTGCGGCGCATCGGGCTGGCAGCTGCTGCGCACCACGTAGTTCAGCCACGCCGCCGTCTTCAGCCAGGCGCTCGCCGCCAGCGCGGTCTGCTTGGAAGGCAGCACGGACAGGTGCGTCAGCCAGTCCACGTGCGCCATCGCCACCGAGGCCGGCGAGATGCCGTTGTTCAGCCGCACCAGGGCGGTCTTCAGCGGGAGGTCCAGCGGGTCGGTGCGCTGGGGAACGGGTCTGTTCGGCGGGGCGGGCATGGTCCGATCGTCCGGCCTCCATGCTGCGCGAAAGTTGCCGCAGGTCAAGGACGCGCTGCCTTACGATGCCGGCATGGAGCCTTCCACCATGCGCGCCATGGCCGTCGACGCGGCGGCACACCGCCTGCGCGAAGTGCGCAAGCCGGTGCCTGCACCCGGCGCGCACGAGGTGCTGGTGCGCGTGCGCGCCTGTGGCGTGTGCCGCACGGACCTGCACGTGATCGACGGCGAACTGCCCCCGCACCGGGCGGAGGTGGTGCCGGGCCACGAGGTGGTGGGCGAGGTCGTGACCTGCGGCGCCGGTGCCACGCGCTTCGCGCCCGGTGTCCGCATCGGCATCCCCTGGCTGGGGCGGGCCTGCGGCCACTGCCCCTACTGCCGCATGCAGCGCGAGAACCTGTGCGACCAGCCGCTCTTCACCGGCTATGACCGCGACGGCGGCTACGCCGAGTACGCCGTGGCCGACGAGCGCTTCTGCTTCGCCCTGCCGGAGCACGTGGACGACCTGCACGCGGCCCCGCTTCTGTGCGCCGGCCTGATCGGCTTTCGCACCTGGCGGCTGGCGGGCGGCACCGCGGCGCGGCGCATCGGCCTGTGGGGCTTCGGCGCCGCGGCCCACATCGTGTGCCAGCTCGCGGTGGGCCAGGGGCAGGAGGTGTTCGCCTTCACGCGGCCGGGCGACGCCGCGGGCCAGGCGTTCGCGCGCAGCCTCGGCGCCGCCTGGGCCGGCAGCAGCGCCGAGCGGCCGCCGCAGGAACTGGACGCGGCGCTCATCTTCGCGCCGGCCGGGCCGCTGGTGCCGGCGGCGCTCGCCACCGTGCGCAAGGGCGGCGTGGTGGTCTGCGGCGGCATCCACATGAGCGACATTCCCGCCTTCCCCTACGCGCTGCTGTGGGGCGAGCGCGAAGTGCGCTCGGTGGCCAATCTCACGCGCGCCGACGGCGAGGACTTCTTCGCCCTGCTGCAACGGGTGCCGGTGCGCACGCACGTGCAGTCCTTCGCACTAGCCGACGCCAATGCGGCGGTGGAGGCCGTGCGGGCCGGACGGCTGGAAGGCGCGGCCGTGCTGGTGCCCTGACGCGAAGTTGCGGCGCGTCAAGGGCGCGCCGCGGAGGCCTGCCACCATTGGCTTCATGGCCCCGGTCCTGCGTGCGCACGCGCTGTCCAAGACCTACGGCAGCGGCGAGTCCGCCGTGCATGCGCTGCGCTCGGTGGATCTCGAGGTCGCGCGCGGCGAGTTCGTCGTGCTGCTCGGCGCCTCGGGCAGCGGCAAGTCCACCCTGCTGAACATCCTGGGCGGGCTCGACATCCCGAGCGCGGGCGAGCTGTTCTTCGAGGAGCACGCGCTGCACGGCGCGAGCGACGACGCCCTCACCACCTACCGGCGCGAGCACGTCGGTTTCGTGTTCCAGTTCTACAACCTGATCCCCAGCCTCACGGTGGCCGAGAACGTGGCCCTGGTCACCGACATCGCCGCCGACCCGATGCCGGTGGACGAGGCGGTGGCGCTGGTGGGCCTGGCGCCGCGCCGCAATCACTTCCCCTCGCAGCTCTCGGGCGGCGAGCAGCAGCGGGTGGCGATCGCCCGCGCCATCGCCAAGCGCCCGCAGCTGCTGCTGTGCGACGAGCCCACCGGCGCGCTCGACTACGCCACCGGCAAGCTGGTGCTGGAGGTGATCGCGCGCATCAACGGCGAGCTGGGCACGACGGCCTTCGTGATCACGCACAACGCCGCCATCGGGGGGATGGCGGACCGCGTGCTGCGCATGGCCGACGGCCGCATCGCGGCCGAGGAGCGGCCGCAGCGCCGGCTCACGCCGGCCGAACTCGCATGGTGAGGCGATGAAGGCCCTGGACCGCAAGGTGCTGCGCGACCTGCGCCTGCTGTGGAGCCAGGCCCTCACCATCGCCCTGGTGGTGGCCAGCGGCATCGGCGGCTTCGTCGCCACGCTGTCGGCCGTCGATTCGCTGGCCGCCGCGCGCGACAGCTTCTACGCCTCCGCCCATTTCGCCGATGCCTTCGCCCTGGTGAAGCGCGCACCCGACGCATTGGCGCAGCGCCTGGCCGAAGTGCCCGGCGTGGTGGACGTGCAGACCACGGTGGAGGCCATGGCCCGCGTCAGCGTGCCGGGCACGATCGATCCCGTCATGGGGCAGCTGATCGGCCTCGACCGGCGCCGGCCCCAGCGCCTGAACCAGGTGCAGCTGCAAAGCGGCCGCTGGCCCGAGGCCGGCAGCCGCAGCGGCGGCGAGCTGGAAACCGTGGTCACCGTCTCCTTCGCGCAGGCGCACCGGCTGAAGCCCGGCAACGCCGTCTCGGCGCTCGTCAACGGCAAGCGGCGCACGCTGCGCATCACCGGCACGGCGCTGTCGCCCGAATACATCTTCGGCGGTGTCATGGGCCTGCCCGACATGCGCGCCTTCGGCGTGTTCTGGGTCGACCACGAGGAGCTGGCCGCGGCCATGGACATGCGCGGCGCCTTCAACCGCGTCGCCCTGAAGCTCGCGCCCTCGGCCTCCGAACCCGCCGTGCTCGACGCCGTGACGCGGCGACTGCGCGGCCTGGGCGGCACCCCGGCCCACGGGCGCGACGAGCAGGGTTCGCACGCCATGCTGGACAACGAGATCCGCGAGCAGCGCGTCATGGGCACCGTGCTGCCGGCGATCTTCCTGGCCGTGGCCGGCTTCCTGCTGCACGTGGTGACGGCGCGGCTGGTGGCGACCCAGCGCGAACAGGTGGCGGCGCTGAAGGCGCTCGGCTACCGCGACGGCGCCATCGCCCTGCACTACCTGAAGCTGGTCGCGCCCATGGTGCTGGGCGGCTATGCGTTGGGCCTGCTGCTGGGACGCTGGATGGGCAGCCTGCTGACGGGCCTGTATGCGGAGCTGTTCCGCTTTCCCAGCTTCACGCACCGGGTGGAAGCGCCGCTGGCCTTCGCCGGCCTGGCGATCGTGGCGCTGACGGCGGTGCTGGGCACGCTGACGGCCATCGCTTCCACCGTGCGGCTCTCGCCGGCGGAGGCGATGCGTCCGCCCGCGCCCGGGCGCTACCGGCGCGCGCTGCTGGAGCGCATCCCGCGCCTGCGGCCCTCGCCCGCGCTGCGCATGATCGTGCGCAACATCGAGCGCCGGCCGCTGCGCTCGGCGCTCACGGTCGGCGGCATCGCCGCCTCGGTGGCGATCGTGATCATGGGCAACTTCTTCCGCGACGCGATCGAGGCGATCGTCGAGACGCAGTTCCAGCACGGCATGCGCGGCGACGTGATCGTGTGGATGAACGAGAACGTGGATGCCGCGGCGGCGCGCGAACTGGCCCGCCTGCCCGGCGTGCTGCAGGTGGAAACCGGCCGGCGGCTGCAGGTGCGCTTCCGCCACGGCCACCGCAGCGACAAGGGGCTGGTCGACGGCCATCCGCCGCAGGCCCTGCTGCAGCGCGTCGTCGACGTGCACCAGCGGCCCGCCGAAGCGCCGCCCGACGGCCTGCTGATGACCGACCGTTTGGCCGAGAAGCTGAACCTGCGGCCCGGCGACACCGTCGAAGTGGAGTTGCGCGAAGGCGGCCGCGAAGTCGTGCCCATGGCGCTGCGCGCCACCGTCAGCGACATGATGGGCCTGAACGCCTTCATCCAGCGCGACGCCCTCAACCGCATGCTGGGCGACGGCGACGTCGCCAACTTCTTCAGCCTGCGGGTGACTGCGGCCGACCTGCCGCGGGTGCTGGAGGCCACGCAGGGCCTGCCCAAGGTGGCCGGCGCCTTCAGCAAGGCGACGATGCTGCGCAACATGGAGGAGATCAGCGCCCGCAACGTGCGCATCATGAGCACCATCCTCACCGTGTTCGCGGCGGTGATCGCCGTCGGCGTGGTCTACAACAACGCGCGCATCGCGCTCGCCGAGCGCAACTGGGAACTGGCCAGCCTGCGCGTGCTGGGCTTCACGCGGGCCGAGGTCTCGCTGCTGCTGCTGGGCGAGCTGGCGATCGGCATCGCGCTGGCCCTGCCGCTGGGCATGGCCATGGGCTGGGGGCTCACGCATGCCATCGTCGACCTGATGCGCACCGACCAGTTCCTGTTTCCGGTGGTGATCCAGCCGCGCACCTACGCCTGGGCGGCGATCTGCGTGGTGGCCGCGGGCGTGGCCAGCGCGCTGGTGGTGCGCCAGCGCATCGACCGCCTCGACATGGTCGCCGCCCTCAAGACCCGGGAGTGAAGCATGCTCCAGAAGAAGACCCTGCTGCTCGCCACCGTCGCCGGCCTGGCCGCGGCGGCCCTGCTCGCCTGGGCGTTCGCGCCCCGGCCGATCGTCGTCGAGACGGCCCCGGTGCTGCTCGGACGCTACGAGCAGGCGATCGAGGAAGACGGCCGCACCCGGCTGAAGGACCGCTACACCGTCTCGGCGCCGGTCGCGGCGCGCGTGCTGCGCATCGCCCTGCGCGAGGGTGACCCCGTGGCGGCCGGCGAGACTGTGGCCGTGCTAATGCCGGTGATGCCGGCGATGGTGGACGAGCGCAGCGCGCGCGAGGCGGCGGCGCGCCACCTGGCCGCAACGGCCAACGTGGCCCGCGCGGCGGCGCGCATCGAGCGCACGCAGGTCGCGGCCGACGAGGCCCAGCTCGAACTGCAACGCACCGGGAAGCTGGCGCGCGAGGGCTTCCTGCCGCCGGCGCAGCTGGACGCCGGCCGGCTCGCGCTGGCCGCGGCGAAGCGCGAGGTCGAGGTGGCGCTGGCCGAGCGCCAGGCCGCGGTGCACGAGCAGGCCCAGGCCGCCGCGGCCCTGCTGCCGGCCAACGCGGGGGCGCGCTCCGGCCAGCCGTTGACGGTGCGCTCGCCCGTCGACGGCGTGGTGCTGCGCATCCCGCAGGCCAGCGAGGGCACCATCGCGGCCGGTGCGCCGCTGCTCGATATCGGCGATCCTGCGCAGATGGAAGTGATCGCCGAACTGCTCACCACCGATGCCGTGCAGGCGCAGCCCGGCGGCGCCGCGGTGGTCGAGCGCTGGGGCGGTCCGCCGATCGCGGCGCGCGTGCGGCGGGTCGAGCCGGCCGCCTTCACCAAGGTCTCGGCGCTCGGCATCGAGGAGCAGCGCGTGAAGGTGGTGGTGGACCTCGATGCGCCGCCCGAAAGCTGGCGCGTCGTGGGCGACGGCTTCCGCGTGACCCTGCGCATCTTCACCCAGCGGGTGGACCAGGCCGTGCTGGTGCCGGTGGGCGCCCTGTTCCCGATCGGCGACGGCGGCATGGGCGTGTTCCGCATCGAGGACGGGCGGGCCCGGCTGCAGCCGCTGGAACTGGGCGGCCGCAACGGCAGCGAAGCATGGGTGCGCAGCGGCCTGAAGCCGGGGCAGCAGGTGATCGTCTACCCGCCGCCGACGGTCAGCGACGGCCACCGGGTGGAGGCGCGGCAGCCATGACACTGCACGAGAGCCGCATGATCGCTCAGGCGCTGGCGCAGCACCTCGGCGCCGAGCTGATCGAGACCCACATCAGCTGGGTGCTGCTCGCGGGCGAGTTCGCGTACAAGCTCAAGAAGCCGCTGCGACTGCCCTTCGTCGACTATTCCACGCCCGAACGGCGGCGCCACTTCTGCGAGGAGGAGGTGCGCCTGAACGCGCGGCTCGCGCCCGGCCTCTACCTGGGCGTGGCCCGCATCACCGGCAGCCCCGAGGCACCTTCCATCGACGGCAGCGGCCCGACCCTGGACCATGCGGTGCGCATGCGGCGCTTCCCGCCGGGGGCCTTGCTGCGCGAACAGGCGGCGCAGGGCACGCTGGATGCGGCGCTGGTGGACCGCCTCGCGGCGCGGCTCGCCGCCTTCCATGCCGCCGCGCCGCGCTGCACGCCGGGGCCGACCGACCTGCGCCAGCGCACGCTGGCCGTCCTGCAGGGCGGCGCCGCGCTGCGGAGCGCGCCGCAGCAGGAAGCGCTGGAGCGCTGGGTGGAGGAAGAGGCCGAGGCGGTGCTGCCGCTGTGGCGTGCGCGTGCCGCCGCGGGCCACGTGCGCGAGGGCCATGGCGACCTGCACCTGGCCAACCTGCTCACGCTCGATGGCGAGGTGCAGGCCTTCGACGCGGTGGAGTTCGATGCGGCCCTGCGCTGCATCGACGTGATCGAGGACATCGCCTTCCCCGTGATGGACCTGGGGGCGCACGGCCTGCCGGCGCTCGCCTGGCGCCTGCTCGATGGCTGGCTGCAGGCGACCGGCGACTACGAGGGCGTGCCGGGCCTGCGCCTGTGCCTGGCCTACCGCGCGCTGGTGCGCGCGCTGGCCTGCCAACTGCGCCAAGCGCACTGCGCCGACGCGCAGCGCTATGCGCGCGAGGCGCTGCGCTGGAGCGCGCCGGCCACGCCGCGGCTGTGGATCACCTGCGGCCTGCCCGGCTCGGGCAAGACCTTCCAGTCGCAGGACTTGCTGGAGCGCGAGGGCGCGATCCGCATCCGCTCGGATGTCGAACGCAAGCGGCTGCACGGGCTCGGCGCCCTGGCGCGCTCGCGTGAGCACGGCATCGATCTCTACACGCCCGAGGCCACGCGCCGCACCTACGCGCGCCTGTTCACGCTGGCCGGCACGCTGCTGCAGGCCGGCTGGCCGGTGGTGCTGGACGCGGCCTTCCTGCGCCGCGCCGAACGCGAGGAAGCGCGCGCGCTCGCCCGCACCTGGGACGTGCCGTTCTCGGTCTTGGCCTGCGAGGCGCCGCTGGAGGTGCTGCGCGAACGCCTGCGCCAGCGCAGCGGCGATGCGTC
>NZ_DASSVG010000396.1:0-6148 GCF_035706265.1 Ramlibacter sp.
GGTGTGGGAAACCAAGGTGGTGGAGCGCATCCTGCATAACCTCAGCCTGCTGATGGACCGCAGCTTCAAGAGCGTGCAGGAGCTCAATCGCTACCGCAAGGAGCTGCAGGCGAGCCTGGGCTCCGGCGAGGGCGGCGCGCCGCAGCCGGCTTGAGCGCTCCGGCCTTCCTCGCCAAGATCGTGGCCCGCGCCGAGGCTCCGGCGCGGCTCGCGGCTCTGCCCGGCCCGGTGGTCTTCACCAACGGCGTGTTCGACGTGCTGCACCGCGGCCACGTCACCTACCTGGCGCAGGCGCGCGCCGTCGGCGGCAGCCTGGTCGTGGCGCTGAACACCGATGCCTCCGCCCGCCGCCTCGGCAAGGGCCCGGACCGTCCCCTCAACAACGAACACGACCGCGCGATCGTGATTGCCGCGCTCGAATCGGTGAGCCTCGTGACCTGGTTCGACGAGGACACGCCGGTGGAGTTGCTGTCCGAACTCAGGCCGCAGGTGTACGTGAAGGGCGGCGACTACGACATGCGCAAGCTGGCCGAGACGTCCCTGGTGGAGTCGTACGGCGGCCGCGCGCTGGCGATCCCGTTCGTCGACGGGTATTCGACGACGAACCTGGTGCGCCGGATCAAGTCCGCCGGGTGACCGGTAGGCTGGCGGTGACGGCGCGCAACGCGCGCCCGGAACCCCAGCTTCGCTGCGCTCGCTGATCGCTGGGGTTCCTTCGTCACCGCCAGCCTACGAGTGGCGCGCTTCGCCAGCACGTGAGGTCCGCACTTCGCCCGAGGGGTGATGCCCCCGATGCCGCAAGCGCTTCACGTGCTTGCGCCCCCAGTGCTCCACGTCATCGACCACCTCGAACACCACCGGCACCACCAGCAGACTCAGGATCGTCGACGTGAACAGGCCGCCGATCACGGCGATCGCCATGGGCGAGCGGAAGCTCGGGTCGGCGGCGCCGAGGCCGATGGCGATCGGCAGCATGCCGGCGCCCATGGCCAGCGTGGTCATGATGATGGGCCGCGCGCGCTTGTGGCAGGCATCGAGCAGCGCCTCGAAGCGCGTGAGCCCGCGGTCGCGCCGCGCCACGATCGCGTACTCCACCAGCAGGATCGAGTTCTTGGTCGCGATCCCCATCAGCATGATCAGGCCGATCAGCGAAGGCATCGAGAAACTCTTCTGCGCCAGCAGCAGGCCGACGAAGGCGCCGCCCAGTGAGAGCGGCAGCGCGCTCAGGATCGTCACCGGGTGCAGGAAGTCCTTGAACAGCAGCACCAGCACCACGTAGATGCACAGCACGCCGGTGAGCATCGCCAGCCCGAAGCTCGCGAACAGCTCCGCCATCATCTCCGCGTCGCCCACCTGCACCACGCGCACGCCGGGCGGCAGGTGGCGGATCGAGGGCAGCTGCTGCACCTTCTCGGCGATCTCGCCGAGCGGCTGGCCCGAGAGCTCGATCTCGAAGTTGATGTTGCGCGAGCGGTCGTAGCGGTCGATCACGGCCGGCCCGCCGGAGAGCTCCAGCGTCGCCACCTGTCCCAGCATCACCGTGCCGCCGTGCGTGCTGGGCACCGACAGGCGCTCCAGCACCTGCAAGTCCTGCCGCGCGTCCTCGCGCAGCTTCACCACGATCGGCACTTGCCGCTGCGACAGGTTCAGCTTGGGCAACGAAACGTCGAAGTCGCCGGCCGTGGCGATGCGCAGCGTGTCGCCGATCGCCTGGCTGGTGACGCCCAGGTCCGCGGCGCGGGCGAAGTCGGGCCGCACCACCACCTCGGGGCGGATCAGGCTGGCGGTCGAAGCGATCTGCCCCAGGCCAGGGATGGTGCGCAAGTCCTTCTCCACCGCCACCGCGGCGGCGGAGAGCGCCTTCGGATCCTCGCCCGTGAGCACGAGGATGTACTTCTCGCCCGAGCCGCCCAGGCCCACCTTGCTGCGCACGCCCGGCAGGCGCTCCAGCGCCGTGCGGATCTGGTTCTCGATCACCTGCTTGCGCGGCCGCTCGCCGCGCTCGTCCAGCAGGATGGTCAGCGTCGCCTTGCGCGCTTCCGCCGCGCCGAGGTTGGCGAACGGGTCGCCGCCCGCACTGCCGCCGCCGATGGTGGTGTAGACGCTCTTCACGTGCTTCACCCGCAGCACCGCCTGGCGCGCGTCCTCCGCCGAGCGGCGCGTCTGCTCCAGCGTGGAGCCGGGCGGCAACTCCAGGTAGACCTGGGTCTGCGAGTTGTCGTCGGGCGGGATGAAGCCGGTGGGCAGCAGCGGGATCAGGAAGACGGAAGCGAAGAAGAACAGCGTGGCGAACAGCAGGGTGAGCAGGCGGTGCGTCATGCTCCAGTTCACCGCCCGCAGGTACCATCGCATCCACGCCGGGTCGCCGTGCTCGAGGTGCGCGGGCTTGAGCAGGTAGGCCGCCATCATCGGCGTGAGCATGCGGGCGACCACCAGCGAGGCGAACACCGCCAGCGAGGCCGTCCAGCCGAACTGCTTGAAGAACTTGCCGGCGATGCCGCTCATGAAGGCGGTGGGCAGGAACACCGCGATCAGCGTGAAGGTGGTGGCGATCACCGCCAGCCCGATCTCGTCGGCCGCTTCCATCGCCGCCTGGTAGGGCGTCTTGCCCATCCGCAGGTGGCGCACGATGTTCTCCACCTCCACGATGGCGTCGTCGACCAGGATGCCGATCACCAGCGAGAGCGCCAGCAGCGTCACCACGTTGATGGTGAAGCCCAGCAGGTGCATGCCGATGAAGGCCGGGATCACCGACATCGGCAGGGCGACGGCGGAGACGAAGGTCGCGCGCGCATCGCGCAGGAACAGCCACACCACCAGCACGGCCAGCAGGGCGCCTTCGTACAGCAGGTGCAGCGAGCCCTCGTATTCCTCCTCCACCGGCGTGACGAAGTCGAAGGCCTGGGTGAGCTGCAGGTCCGGGTGCTGCGCCTTCAGCTCCGCCAGTGCCTGGTGCACGGCGGCGCCCACCTGCACCTCGCTCTCGCCGCGGCTGCGCGAGACCTCGAAGCCGACCACCGGCTTGCCATCGAGCAGGGCGGCGGCGCGCGGCTCGGCGATGGTGTCGGTGACCTCGGCCACGTCGGCCAGCTGGATCTTGCGGTTGGCGGCCACCGCGAGCTGGATCTGGCCGATCTCGCGCGCGGTCTGCACGGTGGCCAGCGTACGCACCGGCTGCTCGCCGCCGCCGAGATCCGCGCGGCCGCCCGCGCTTTCCAGCTGCACCTGGCGCAGCTGGCGCGAGATGTCGGCCGCGGTGAGGCCGAGCGCCTCCATCCGCAGCGGATCGAGCGCGACGCGCACCTCGCGCGTGACGCCGCCCACGCGGTTGACGGCACCGACGCCCGGCACTGCCAGCAGCTTGCGCGAGAGCTCGTTGTCCACGAACCAGGACAGGGCCTCCTCGTCCATGCTGCGCGAAGCGACGGTGAAGGCCAGCATCGGCTGGCTGGCCAGCTCCAGCTTGTTGACGATCGGATCGCGCAGGTCCGAAGGCAGGTCCGAGCGCACCCGCGAGACCGCCGAACGGACGTCGTCCACCGCTTCCTGCACCGGCTTCTCGAGCCGGAATTCGACGGTGAGGGTGACCACGCCATCCTGCACCTTGGTCATGATGTGCTTGAGGCCCTGGATGGTCGCGATCGCGTTCTCCAGCTTGCGCGCCACGTCGGTCTCCAGCTGCTGCGGCGAGGCGCCCGGCAGCGAGGCCGTCACCAGCACCGTCGGGAGGTCGATGTCCGGGAAGTTCTGCACCTTCATGGACTTGAACGACAGCAGGCCCGCGAAGGTGAGCAGCACGAACAGCATCAGCGCCGGGATCGGATTGCGGATGGACCAGGCGGAGAAATTCATGGCGCCCTTCCTGGATCAGCGCGCGATGCTGGCCGGGGCGGAGGCCGCCCGGGCGGCGGCCGAAGCAGCGCGGGCCGCGGCGGAGGCGGCACTGGCCGCGGCCGAAGCCGCACTGGCGGCAGCCGATGCAGCGAGCGCCGGCGCCGACGCCGCAGCCGCGGGCAAGGGCGTGTGCGAGTTGGAGACCGAAGCCGAAGCCGTCGTTGCGGGTGCGGATGCCGACGCAGCCCCGGCCCCCGCCCCGGCGGCCGCCGCGGGCGAGGCGCTGGCCGGCTCGTCGGCCAGCCGCACCAGGTCGCCGTCGTTGAGGAAGCCACCGCCGCTGGCCACCAGCCTCATGTCCGGCGTGAGGCCCGAGAGCACCTGCACCCGGTCGCCGGCGATGCGGCCGGTCTGCACCTTGACCTGGCTCACCCGGTTGTCGGGGTTGATGCGGAACACGTAGCTGAAGCCCTCGCGCACCACCACGGCCGGCTGCGGCACGGTGAGCGCGGGCGCCGCGCCGAGGTCGAACTCGCCGCGCGCGAACATGCCGGCCCGCGCGCTGCCCGCAGCCGGGCCGGGCAGCGGCTTCACATCCACGTAGACGATCGCGATGCGGGTCTGCGGATCGACCGTGGGGCCGATCGTGCGCACGCGTCCTTCCAGCCGCGCGCCGCTGGTGGCGGTGACGAGCGCATGGGTGCCGGTGGTGAGCTTGCCCAGTTCCGCCGAGGTGACCTCGGCACGCCACTCGAGCCGGCCCTTGCGGATCAGGCGGAACAGCTCGGTGCCGTTGTTGACCACCGCGCCGACGGTGGCGGTGCGCGCCGAGATCACGCCTTCGTCCGGCGCGTGCACGGCGGCCTGCGCCAGCCGCACGCGCTGCTGCTGCAGCTGCGCCTGGGCCTGCGCCACGCGCGCCTTGGCGGTGGCCTCGGCCGTGACGTACTGGTTGATCTGCGAGGCGCTCATCGCGCCCGTCTGCGACAGCGTGCGGGCGCGCGCCGCGTTGTTGGCCGCCTCGGCCGCCGCCGCCTCGGCCTCGGCCAGGGCCGCCTGCGCCTGCGCCGCCTCGGCCTGCAGCGTGCCGGCGTCGAAGCGCGCCAGCACCTGGCCGCGGCGCACGCGGTCGCCCACGTTCACCAGCACTTCCGCGATGCGCAGGCCGTTGCCTTCGGCGCCGATGGTGGCTTCCTGCCAGGCCGCGAGGTTGCCGTTGGCGGCCAGCGTCACCGGCAGCATGGTTTGCTGCGGCGTCACGACGTTCACGGTCAGCGCCGGCTTGGCCGGTGCCTCCGCGGCTTCTTCCTTGTTGCCGCAGCCGGCCAGCAGTGCGAGCGCCAGCAGCAGCGAGACGGTGGGGAGCAGGTGCAGCATCAGCGGGTGGGTTCCTCGGGGGTGCCGGATTCTGCCGTGCGCGCGGTGGTCTCGGCCGTGTGCCAGCCGCCGCCGAGGGCGCGGTACAGCGCGATCCAGGCGGCGACGCGGTCGCGCTGCAGGCCCACCAGCGTGGTCTCGGCGGCCAGCAGCACGCGGCGCTGGTCTTCCAGCTCGATCAGGCTGCCGAGGCCGCTGCGGTAGCGCGCCTCGGCCGCGGCGAAGGAGACCCGGTAGCCTTCCACGGCGGCGCGGGTGTCGTCGGTGCGCTCCTCGGCGCTGCGCAGGTTGACCAGCGCCTCCTCGACTTCGCGCACGGCCTGGCGCACGCGCGCCTCGTACTGCAGCACGGCTTCCTCGTAGCGCGCCACGGCGGCGTCGTTGGCCGCGGCGCGCCGGCCGGCGTCGAACACCGGCATGGTCAGCGCGAGCGGGCCGATCTGCCAGGTGCGCGCCCGGATGTTCTCGCCGCCCGCGTGCACCAGCACCGAGCCGAGCTGGCCGCTCAGGGTGAGGCGGGGCAGGAGGTCGGCGCGTGCCGCCCCCACGTCCGCGCTGGCGGCCTCGACGTTGCGCTCCGCGAGGTAGACGTCCGGCCGCTGGCGCAGCAGGGCGGCCGGCAGCTCGGGAATCGCGCCGGCGGCGATGCCGGAAGGCTCGGTCCAGCCGCCGTCGAGGCGGCGCCGCAGTTCGGGCTCGGCGAGGCCGGTGAGCGCGACCAGCGCCTTGACGGTGAGGTCGCACTGGGCCTTCTGTTGGGTGGCGCGGGCGGCGCCTTCGGCGGCGCTGGCCCGGGCCTGCGCGGCCACGGCCGGCGCGGTGAAGCCCGCGTCCGCGCTGAGCCTGGTGAGCCGGGCCGATTCGGCCCGCGAGCGCGCGTCGTTGCGTGCCACTTCGAGCTGGCGCTCGCAGACGCGCAGGTCCACATAGGTGGTCG
>NZ_DASSVG010000397.1:0-6126 GCF_035706265.1 Ramlibacter sp.
CACCGGCAGCAGGTACGACGTGCAGTTCGATCCGGCGAAGCGCTATGCGTTCGGGTGGGCGGTGTTCGACAACGCGTCGGTCCGGC
This sequence comes from Ramlibacter sp., assembly GCF_035706265.1. Lineage (GTDB taxonomy): Bacteria > Pseudomonadota > Gammaproteobacteria > Burkholderiales > Burkholderiaceae_C > Ramlibacter. Next base: position 87 of record NZ_DASSVG010000397.1, read on the forward strand.
ATGCGACGCCGGATGACGCGCTGTTCATGGTGTTCGGGAAGTAGGAAGGAAAAAAGCGGGCTCGCGCCCGCTTTTTTCCTGTCGTTCCCGCGCAGGCGGGAATCCAGTGCGCGCTGCGCGCGTTCCTGGGTCCCCGGCTGCGCCGGGACGACGGTTACTTCGCGTGGTACGCCGTCACCCGCTCCACTTCGTTCTTCGACCCCAGGATCACCGACACGCGCTCGTGCAGCTTGGTGGGCTGGATGTCGAGGATGCGCTGGTGGCCGTTGGTGGCGGCGCCGCCGGCCTGTTCGACGATCCAGCCCATGGGGTTGGCCTCGTACATCAGGCGCAGCTTGCCGGGCTTGCCCGGCTCACGCTTGTCCCAGGGGTACATGAAGATGCCGCCGCGCATCAGGATGCGGTGCACGTCGGCCACCATCGAGGCGACCCAGCGCATGTTGAAATCCTTGCCGCGCGGGCCTTCCTTGCCGGCCAGGCACTCGTCGATGTAGCGGCGCACCGGGGCGTCCCAGTGCCGCATGTTCGACATGTTGATCGCGAACTCCTTGGTGTCGGCCGGGATGCGGATGTTCTCCTGCGTCAGCACGAAGGAACCCTGCTCGCGGTCCAGCGTGAACATCGCCACGCCGTCGCCCACCGTCAGCACCAGGGTGGTCTGCGGGCCGTAGATGCAGTATCCCGCGGCCACCTGCTTCGCGCCGGACTGCAGGAAGTCCTGCTCGCTCACGACGCTCTCCGGGCCGCCGTTCTCGGGCTTCTTCAGCACGCTGAAGATGGTGCCGATGCTGACGTTGACCTCGATGTTGGACGAGCCGTCGAGCGGGTCGAACAGCAGCAGGTATTCGCCCTGCGGGTAGCGGTTCGGCACCGCGTAGATGCCTTCCATTTCCTCCGAGGCCATGGCCGCCAGGTGGCCACCCCACTCGTTGGCCTCGATCAGCACCTCGTTGGCGATCACGTCCAGCTTCTTCTGCGCCTCGCCCTGCACGTTGTCGGTGCCGGCCGCGCCCAGCACGTCGCCGAGCGCGCCCTGGTTGACGGAGATGCTGATGCGCTTGCAGGCGCGCGCCACCACCTCGATCAGCAGCCGCAGCTCGGACGGGATGTGGCCGTGCACCCGCTGCTGCTCCACCAGGTAGCGGGTGAGGGAAATGCTTTGTTGCGTCATTCGTTCTCCTCCTCGGAATCCGTATTTCAAGTCATTCGGCCAACGCCCGGCTGACGACTTCGCGCACGTCGTTGCTCAGGTCCGGCTTGGCGGCCACGCGGGCGATGGCCTCGCGGGCGGCGCTGCGCAGGGGCTCGGCCAGCTTCTTCCAGCGGTCCAGGGCGCGCGCCAGGCGCGCCGCCACCTGCGGGTTGATGGCATCGAGCTCCATCACGCGCTCGCTCCAGAACACGTAGCCGGCCGCGTCGCCGCGGTGGAAGCCCCCCGGGTTGGCGCTGCAGTAGCTGAAGATCACGCTGCGCGCGCGGTTCGGGTTGCGGATGTTGAAGTCCGGATGCTGCATCAGCTGCTTGACCACCGGCAGGATGTTGCCGCCGCGGTCCGGCGCGCCGGCCTGCAGGGCGAACCACTTGTCCAGGACCAGGGCTTCGTCCCTGAAGATGGCGTGGAAGCGCTGCAGCGCGGGGGCCGCCAGCTCGTGGCCGCTGGTGACCAGCGCGGCCAGCGCGTTGAAGCGGTCCGGCATGTTGGAGGCGTCCTTGAAGCGCTGGTAGGCCTTGCCGGGCCACACCGCGTCGCGGCTGGCGCGCGCGGCCAGGCACAGGTGCGTGAGCGCCAGGCCGGCCAGCGCCCGCCGGCCGCTGGAGACGGCGTCGGGCCGGTAGGCGCCGCTGTCCTTGTGCGCCTCGTAGGCCCACTCCCAGTCCTCGAACAGCGCCGTGGCGAGCTGCTCGCGCATCGCCTCGCGCACGGCGTGCACGCGCTGCGGATCGACCGTATCGAGCTGCTCCGCCAGGTAGGTCTCGGCGGGCAGCGTCAGCACCAGCTCCTTGAAGGCCGCATCGAGCTGCGGATGGCGCAGCACGCTGCGCATCGCCTCGATGTAGGCGTCGTCGAGCTGCACCGGGCCCGTGCCGCGCACGAAGGCCAGCGCGCGGCCGGTGGCCAGGCGCTGCCCCGCCTCCCAGCGGTTGAAGGGATCGCTGTCGTTGGCCAGCAGCGTGAGCAGCTGCCGGTCGCTGAACTCGCACTCCAGGATCACCGGCGCGCTGAAGCCGCGCAGCAGCGAAGGCACCGGCTCCTCGGCCAGGCCGGTGAAGGTGAGGGTCTCGCTCTCCTGCGTCAGCACGTGCAGGCCGGCGGTGAGCTCGCGGCCGCTGCCATCGAGCAGGCCCAGCGCGATCGGGATCACGAAGGGCAGCTTCTCGGCCTGCCCCGGCGTCGGTGGGCAGGACTGGGAGAGCGTGAGCGAGTAGACGCCCGTGGCCGGATCGAAATTCGTCTGCACCTGCACCCGCGGCGTGCCGGCCTGGCTGTACCAGCGCTTGAACTGGTCCAGCCGCTGGGCGAGCTGCGACTCCGGGTTGGCGTCGGCGATGGCCTGGGCGAAGTCGTCGCAGGTGACCGCCTGGCCGTCATGGCGCTGGAAGTAGAGCGTGAGGCCGCGGGCGAAGCCTTCGCGGCCCACCAGGGTCTGCATCATGCGCACGACCTCGGCGCCCTTCTCGTAGACCGTGACGGTGTAGAAGTTGTTGATCTCCAGGTACTGGTCGGGCCGCACCGGGTGGGCCATGGGGCCGGCGTCCTCGGGGAACTGCGCGGTGCGCAGCACCCGCACGTCCTCGATGCGCTTGACGGCGCGGGCCGACGCACCGCCGGAGAGATCCTGGCTGAACTCCTGGTCGCGGAAGACGGTGAGGCCTTCCTTCAGCGACAGCTGGAACCAGTCGCGGCAGGTGACGCGGTTACCCGTCCAGTTGTGGAAGTACTCGTGGCCCACCACCGATTCGATGTTGGCGTAGTCGGTGTCGGTGGCGGTGGCCTGGTTGGCCAGAACGTACTTCGTGTTGAAGATGTTCAGGCCCTTGTTCTCCATCGCGCCCATGTTGAAGTCGCTGGTGGCGACGATCATGAAGCGTTCGAGATCGAGCGGCAGGCCGAAGCGCGCCTCGTCCCAGGCCACCGAGGCCATCAGCGAGTTCATCGCGTGCTCGGTCTTGTCCAGGTCGCCGGGGCGCACGTAGACCTGCAGCAGGTGGTCCTTGCCCGAGCGCGAGGCGATGCGCTGCTCGCGGCACACCAGCTGGCCCGCGACCAGGGCGAACAGGTAGCAGGGCTTGCGGAAGGGATCGACCCACCTGGCGAAGTGGCGGCCGTCGTCCAGCTCGCCCTGTTCCACCAGGTTGCCGTTGGACAGCAGCACCGGGTAGCGCTGCTTGTCGGCGCGCAGCGTGACGGTGTAGCTGGCCATCACGTCGGGCCGGTCGAGGAAATACGTGATCCGGCGGAAGCCCTCGGCCTCGCACTGGGTGAAGAAGGAATCGTTGCTGACGTACAGGCCCATCAGCTTGGTGTTCTTCGCCGGCGCGCAGGTGGTGAAGATCTCCAGCTCGAAGGGCTCGTTGCCGTCCGGCAGGTGTTCCAGCACCAGCTGGCCGTCCTCCAGCTTGAACGAGGTGCCTTGGCCGCCCACCAGCACGCGGGCCAGGTTCAGTTCCTCGCCGTCCAGGCGCAGGGGCTGCGGCATGACCTCGGGGTTGCGGCGCACGCGCATGCGATTGAGCACGCGGGTCTTGGCCGGGTCGAGGTCGAAGCACAGTTCGACCGAGTCGATCCAGAAGGCCGGCGGCTGGTAGTCCGCGCGGTGGATCACCTTGGAAGTTCCTTCACGCATGGAGGCTCTCCGGAAGTTTCTTGTTCATGGATTGTTCGAGGCCGCGCAGAGGCCGGCATGGAATCGACCGGGGTGCCGGCCAGGCCGAAGACGAGGGCACGCACGGGCATCAAACGCCCTGCTTCAGGGAGGCCTCGATGAAGGCATCGAGGTCGCCGTCCAGCACCTTCTGCGTGGCGGAGATCTCGACGCCGGTGCGCAAGTCCTTGATGCGGCTGTTGTCCAGGACGTAGCTGCGGATCTGGTGGCCCCAGCCGACGTCCGTCTTGGAGTCCTCCAGCTTCTGCTGCGCCTCCATGCGCTTGCGCATCTCGAAGTCGTACAGGCGCGAGCGCAGCCGCCGCCAGGCGACGTCGCGGTTGCTGTGCTGCGAGCGGCTGTCCTGGCACTGCACCACGATGCCCGTCGGCATGTGCGTCAGGCGCACCGCCGAATCGGTCTTGTTGATGTGCTGGCCGCCGGCGCCGGAGGCGCGGAAGGTGTCCACCCGCACGTCCGCCGGGTTGATGTCGATCTCGATCGAGTCGTCGATCTCGGGATAGACGAAAACGCTGGCGAAGCTGGTGTGGCGCCCGCCCGAGGAGTCGAACGGCGACTTGCGCACCAGGCGGTGCACGCCGGTCTCGGTGCGCAGCAGCCCGAAGGCGTAGTCGCCCTCGATCTTCAGCGTGGCGCTCTTGATGCCGGCCACGTCGCCGGGCGTCTCGTCCTCGATCGTGTACTTGAAGCCCTTGCGCTCGGCGTACTTGATGTACTGCCGCATCAGCATCGAGGCCCAGTCGCACGCTTCGGTGCCGCCGGCGCCGGCCTGCAGGTCGAGGAAGCAGTTGCTCGGGTCGGCCGGCTGGTTGAACATGCGGCGGAACTCGAGGTCCTTGACGATCTCCTCGAGCTTCTTCGCCTCGTTCTCGATCGCGGCCAGGCCCGACCCGTCGCCTTCCTCCTTGCTCATCTCGTAGAGCTCGAGGTTGTCGGCGAGCTCGCGCTCGAGGTCCTGGATCACCAGGACCACGCCATCGAGCTGCTTCTTTTCCTTGCCCAGTTCCTGGGCCTTCTTGGGATCGTTCCAGACCGCGGGGTCTTCCAGCGCGGCGTTGACGGTCCTCAGGCGCTCCGACTTGGCATCGAAGTCAAAGATACCTCCGGAGGTCGCCGGTGCGGGCCTGCAGGTCCTGCAGGGTGGTGCCGATGAGGTTGATGTGTTCTGCGTCCATTGTGAAATTCCTTGCAATCGCTGGGGATCGGCGATGAAACCAGCGATTTTCTCATGCGGGCTGCGGCGGCGGCAGCGGCAGGGACAGGATGAACTCGGCGCCCTCGCCGGGCGTGCTGCGCACCTCCAGCCGGCCCTGGTGGGCCTGGGCGATCTGGCGGGCGATGTAGAGGCCCAGGCCGAGGCCGGGCACCTGGTTGTCGCCTTCGGCGCGCTCGAACTGCTCGAAGATGCGCTCCTGGTCCGCCGGCGCGATGCCCATGCCCTGGTCGCGCACCGACACGAAGGCCTCGTGGACCTCGTCGCGCACGCCCACCGTCACGGCCACCGGCTTGCCGCCGCCATAGCGCAGCGCGTTGGTCAGCAGGTTGGTGATCACCTGCTCGACGCGGAACTCGTCGCCCACCAGCGGCAGCGACTCGGGGGCGGCCAAGGTGATGGCGATGCCGCTGCTCGTGGCCTGCTCCCGGATGGCCTCCACCACCTCGCGCGCCGACTGCGCCAGGTCGAAGGGGGCCGGCACCATCGCCAGCCGGCCGGTGCGGGCGCGGGAGACGTCCAGCATGTCGTCGAGCAGGCGCACCATGCTGCGGATCTGGCGCTCGTCGCGCTCCACCATCCGCAGCATGGACTGCGCGTCCGGCTGCTTCGGCCCGGCCACCATCTTGCGGCGCAGCTGCGCCTGCAGGTACACCGAGTTGAGCGGATTGCGCAGCTCGTGGGCGATCATGGACATGAAGTCGTCGCGCATCTGCACGGCCCGCTGCAGCTGCGCCTTGGCCTCCTGCAGCTCCTGCCGCTGGCGCGCGAGTTCCACGAAGACGTTGACCTTGCTGCGCACCGCGTGCGGATCGAGCGGCTTGTAGAGGAAGTCGACGGCGCCGGACTCGTAGCCCCGGAACGCGTAGTTCAGCTCGCGCCCGGCGGCGCTGACGAACACGATGGGGATGGTGCGCGTGCGCTCCGTCCCGCGCATCAGCTC
>NZ_DASSVG010000398.1:0-2241 GCF_035706265.1 Ramlibacter sp.
GGGCAGGGTGGCGCCGGGCGCAGCTGGACTTCCTGGAACGCTATCACGCCCGGTAGGCTGGCGGTGAGCGCGCGCAATGCGCGCCGAACCCCAGCTTCGCTGCGCTCGCTGATCGCTGGGCTTCGCGCTCACGCGGCTCAGCACCAGCCTACTCGGTGACTGCGTCACCGGCGCGGCACGCGCATTGCCGCCTGCAGCTTCTCCCGGTAGGCCTGCTGCCAATCCACGCCCGCCGGCGTGTGGAACGAGCCGCTGCGGGCACCCCACATCACCTCGGGATCGGCGACGCCCGGCGGCAGCGTGCCTTCCTGGCGCAGCGCGAGCGCGGCCTTCAGCACGCGGCGGCGGGTGCGTGCCACCATCTGGTCGCTCGCGACCAGGTGCTCGAAGGAATGGTCGGTGATCGGCCCCATCGACTCGGTGATCGCCTGGTCCTGCAGGAACACCATGCGGATGCCGGTGTAGATCTCGTTGCGGCGCTGCGCGTCGCGGTCGATCTGGTAGTCGTTCTCGGCCCGCGCCACCGGGCGCCAGCGGCCGTACCAGTCGGTCGTGTTGGGCAGGTAGTCCACGGCGGGCGCGAAGCCCGGCAGCGGCTGGCCGTTCTTCAGCGGCATGCCGCTGTAGACCGGGGGCGACTTCTTCCAGCCGATCATCACCACCATCGTGTGCTCGTCGTCCATCGGCACCCAGCCGCGCACGCCCACGTGGGTGAGGAAGTCGGCGTTGGGCGCCTGGGTCCAGAAGGGGAACATGAAATTTGCGATGCGCCAGGAGGTGCGGCCGTCCGCCTCGCTGCGGTAGGCACCGTAGCTGGTGCCCCAGGGCGTCTCCGCCACGTGGTACTCGGGCGCGCGGTTGGTCACCGTGTGCCGCATCGGATGGTCGTCCTGGAAGTCGTCGGGATGGGCATGGCCCGCGTGCAGGAAGCCGAAGTGGGAGGTGTCGATGTCGCCTTCCAGCGCCTGCAGCCAGTTGCAGGCGCGCTGCACGAAGCGCACGCTGACCTCTTCCGGCGGGATCAGGGCCGCCTCCAGCGCGGGCGGCGGCGGCACCTGGTCCTGCGGGCCCATGTAGACCCACACCAGGCCGGCCCGTTCCATGGCCTTGTAGGCCTTGGCCTTGACCTTGCCGCGGATCTCCTCGCCGTTGGAGACGTTGGGCAGGTCGAGGCAGTTGCCTTCCACGTCGAACTTCCAGCCGTGGTAGACGCAGCGCATGCCGCCTTCCTCGTTGCGGCCGAAGAAGAGCGAGGCGCAGCGGTGCGGACAGCGGTGGTCCATCACGCCCACCCGCCCGGCGGAATCGCGGAATGCCACCAGCTTCTCGCCCAGCAGCATCAGGCGCACCGGATCGCCGTCGGCCTTCAATTCGCCCGAGGCCAGGGCCGGCAGCCAGTAGCGCCGCATCAGGTCGCCCATCGCGGTCCCCGGGCCGACGCGGGTCATCAACTCGGACTGGGAGGGCGCCTGCCCCGGTGCCTGCGTGCTCAACTCACCGTCTCCTTCGAAAATGGAATTTGCTTCCATTATTGGCGAGAACGGCGCCGCAGCCAACGGGCCTTACCCGGACGGCCCCGGCTCCTGCCCGTGCCGGAAGGGCGAGCGCGCTTCCAGGTGCTCCAGGTAGTGCTCGACGCCGCGCCCCTCGCGCTTCAGGAACTGCTCCACGGCATCGGCGAAGGCGGGGTGGGCCAGCCAGTGCGCGCTGGTGGTCTTCACCGGCATCAGCGCCCGGGCCATCTTGTGCTCGCCTTGCGCGCCGCCTTCGAAGCGCGCGATGCCATGGGCGACGCACCAGGCGAGCGGCTGGTAGTAGCAGGCCTCGAAGTGCAGGCAGTCCACCCGCTCCAGCGCGCCCCAGTAGCGCCCGTAGGCGGCGCCGTCGCCGACGCTGATCAGGCTGCTGGCGATCGGCTTGCCGCGCCGCTCGGCGACGAACAGTAGCCAGTTCTCCGGCATCTGCGCCGCCATGCGACGGAAGAAGTCGCGCGTGAGGTAGGGCGCATTGCCGTGCTCGAGGTAGGTGCGCTCGTAGCAGCGGTAGAAGAAGTCCCAGTCCTTCGCCGCGATCCCGCGACCGAGCGCGTGGCGGAAGGTCACGCCCGCTTCCGCCACCTTGCGCCGCTCCTGCCGGATCTTCTTGCGCTTCTCCTGGGTGAGGCTGGCGAGGAAGGCGTCGAAGTCGGCGTACGCTGCGCTTCCGCCGCCGGGCCGCCCCAAGGCGGAAGCAGCCCCCTCG
>NZ_DASSVG010000399.1:0-3544 GCF_035706265.1 Ramlibacter sp.
ACGACGGCAACGTCTCCAGCGGGCTGATCACCGCGCGCAGTACTTCGGTGGCCACGTGGGTGTACAGGGCGGTGGTCTCCAGCCGCTTGTGGCCTAGTAGCACCTGGATCACCGTAAGCGTGTCCTCAAGGCCCTCTTGACGGAAGCCTATGGTGTCCCGTCCAGCCCCGCGAGTCCGGCGACGTCCCCCTCCCGTTGTATGACCGCGAGCCACGAGCGGAGGTCGTCGGAAGTTCCTTCCAGCAGACGACTGGCCAGCGTGCGGTCGTTTGCCTTGGCGAGCATGTTGTGCAATCCGAGGTGCGCCACGAGCATGTAGTACATCGGAGCGATCAGCTCGCCTCGATGCTGCGGGTGCTTCAGCGCGAATCGGTGCAGCTCCTCGATCGCGGTCCCAAGCTTATCGCCGACGTAGTCCAGAGGGATGCCGTGGCGCTCCTGGCTGGAGGTGTAGGCCGGGCCATTCGCGTCCAGTGGGATGTCGTCATTCATGATTTCGTCCAGTGCAGCTGCATCGCGCAGCATTGTGACCGGCCGGTCCGCTCAAATGTCCACGACGTGACGCAATAGCGGGAATCCGACACGCCAGGTGTGGCCGTTTCCGGTGTCGATCGTCGCAGTGCGCTGGTTGATGCGCGTGATCGTGCCCACCTGCGTGTTCAGGTAGCGGTCTTCAAATGCCACCTTCTCTCCGCAGCGGAAGTCGCCTCGCTGCGGCAACGGCACCGCGGGCGGTTCTGCCGGTTCCGGCCGCGCGGGTGCCGCGCCGGGCGCCGGAGGTTCGATCGCTGCATACGGCAGCTTCCACTCGCGCCTGGTCGCCGTCTCGTGGAGCACGACTTGCGTGTCGCGCATCTCCACGACCTTGCCGCTGCGCATCTGGCCATCACGCCAGTCGAGGAACCGCACGGTCTGGCCCAGGTGCATGTTGATGCGCAGGGCGATGATGCGCTTCGGATCCGCGAGCATGCGCTCGATGATCGTCTGCAGCTGGAACAGCTCCAGGCTGCTGGCGCGGCTGAGGGCATCCAGCAGCTTCGGGTCGGCACCTTGGGTCATGCGGCTTGTTTCAGCTGGTGCCCTGCGATGTTCCAGGGCAGCAGTTCGTCTACTCGGTTGACCGGATGATCGCCGATGCGGCTGATCACGTCGCGCAGGTAGCCCTCCGGATCCAGCCCATTGAGCTTGGCCGTCTCCATCAGGCTATACAGTGCCGCTGCGCGCTCGCCGCCGTCGTCGGAGCCCATGAACAGGTAGTTGTTGCGCCCGAGAGCCACGCCGCGCAGCGCCCGCTCCGCCGCGGAGTTGTCGATCTCGATGCGCCCGTCGTCGACGTAGCGGATCAAGGCCTGCCAGCGAGCGAGGCTGTAGCGCGCTGCCTTCGCCAGCTCGGATTTCGTCGACACCCGCGCCAGTACCGCGTGCAGCCAGTCGTGATACTCGGCCAGCAGCGGTCCGGCGCGAGCGCGGCGATGTTGCCGGCGCACGTCGGGTGACTGGCCGCGGATGTCCGCCTCGATCGCGTACAGCGCCTGGATGCGCTGCAGCGCCTGCGCAGCAAGCCCGCTGTCGTCGCGTCCGTGTTCGACGTACAGGTCCCACCAAGGTCGACGGGCGTGCGCCCAGCACGCGGCTTCAGTGACCCGGCCGCTGTCGTAGACGCCGCCCCAGCCGCCATACGCGTCCGCCTGCAGGATTCCGCTGAAGCGCGCGAGATGGCCGCGCGGATGTTCGCCCTTGCGATCCGGCGAGTAGCGGTACCAGGCCGCAGCCGGCGCATCGCTTCCAGCAGGCCGGTCATCGCGCACGTAGACCCACAGCCGCCCGGTGCGCGTCTTTCCTTCGCCGGGCGCAAGCACCTTCACCGGCGTGTCGTCGGCGTGCACCTTCTGCGCGGCCAGCACGTAGCGCCCCAGTGCGGCCACCAGCGGATCGAGCAGGCCGTGGACTTGCTCCACCCAGCCCGCCATCGTGGAGCGGTCGATCTCCACGCCTTCTCGCGCATAGATGCGGCTTTGCCGGTACAGCGGCAGATGGTCGCAATACTTGCTGACCATCACGTGCGCGAGCAGGCCGGCGCCGGCGATGCCGCGACTGACTGGCCGCATCGGTGCTGCAGCCTGGAAGATCGTCTGGCACTTCGTGCACGCCAGCTTGGGGCGCACGGTGCGAATGACCTTGAAGCGCGCCGGCACGTACTCAAGCTGCTCGGAGACGTCCGCCCCGATGCTGCGCAGGCGCCCGCCGCACGCGCTGCAGCCGCAGGGCTGGCCGCCGACGTCGTGGTGCGCGTCGGTGGCCAGCGGCCGGTGCTCGTGGGTTTCGCGTGGCAGGTGTTCCGGCAGGCTGCGGTCGATCTGCGGGTTGTTTGCTGCCGGCTTGCTTGCCGCTTTGCGGCTGGCCGCTTCATCCAGTGGTGCTGCCTCGATGAGGCTACCCTGCGCCGAATCGAATCGCTCGCTGGACGTGCCGTACAGGGATCGGTTGCGCCTTGCGAGTTGCAGCGTCAACTTCTCCACCACCAGCTTGAGAAGATCGCGCTCGGTCTCGCTGGCCAGCAGCCGCCGCTTGAGAGCCTCGACATCGTCGGGCATCTCGTTGGAGGTGTCGTTGCGGCCAGGCACATCGATACTGTGCCGCCTCCACGCGGGTTCGCCAATCAGGGCCGCACCGGAGGCCTCTTCATCCAGTAGGTCACGCGGCCAACTGCGGTGCGTCGGTGCGCACCGGCATCCTCCAGTCGATGCCTTCCAGCAGCATCGACAACTGCGCCGGCGTGAGCGCCACGCTGCCGCTGGAGGCCTGTGGCCACACGAACCGCCCTCGCTCCAGGCGCTTCGCAAGCAGCAACAGGCCTTGGCCGTCGAACCAGAGCACCTTGAGGATGTCGCCCCTGCGGCCGCGGAATGCGAACACATGGCCGCAGAACGGATTGGCTGCCAGCGTCGTTTGCACGACGGCCGCGAGTCCGTCGAAGCCCTTCCTCATGTCCGTGTGGCCCGCCACCAGCCACACGCGCGTGCCCGCGGGCAGACCGATCATGCGCGCAGCGCTTCCAGCACCATCCGAAGCTGCGCCGGCTCGGCGCCGAGGGGCACGCGGACGACCGCGTCGGCGAATTCGATCTCAATCGCCGGACGTGCAGCTTGCCGCGTGTCGGTGGGCTGCGACTCGCAAGGCTGCGGTGCCAAGACCACCGGCAGGACGACGGGCGCACGTTCGGGCGGCACCAAGTGCTCGAGTCGCATCCAGCGCCGAAGCTGGTTCGCGTTGATCTCGTGGCGCATGGCCAGGGCGGCCACCGAAACGCCAGGGCGCTTGGCCTGGCTAACCAGCCACGCCTTGAAGGCGGTGGAGAAGACCCGTTTGCCGTTGGCCTTGACGCGCTCGACACGCTCACCGTGCCAGTCTGAGTTGTGTCCACTGTCTTGCATCGTGGACACATGCTGACCTGCTCTGCCGGTCAGCTCAATAGGGCCCTGAGGCCACGCTTACTGCCAAGCCCGCCGGCAAGCTGCTTCTGCAGCCGCTCGCTGAGCCGGCT
>NZ_DASSVG010000400.1:0-3963 GCF_035706265.1 Ramlibacter sp.
GCGATGATGCTGTGGGCGGCCAGTTCGTGCGGCGAGCGCGGCGTGCCGTGGCGCTGCAGGTAGGCCGGCGAGGCGCACAGCAGCCGGCGGTTGGGCGCCAGCAGGCGCGCCACCACGCGCGCGTCCGGCGGCTCGCCGAAGCGGACGCAGACGTCGAAGGCGTCCTCGTGCAGCGGCGGCGGATTCACCGAAAGCTGCAGTTGCACCTCCACCTGCGGATACAGGCGCGCGAAGCTGGCGATGGCTGGCGCCACGTGCATGCGGCCGAAGCCGAGGGTGGCGTTCACGCGCAACAGTCCGCTCGGTTCCGAGCGCGCACCCTGCAGCTCGCGCTCCAGCGCCTCGATCTCGCCCAGGATGCGGCGCGCCTGCGCGAGGTAGGTCTCGCCCTCGTGGGTGAGCGCGAGCCGCCGGGTCGTCCGGTGCAGCAGGCTGACGCCGAGGCGCGCCTCCAGCGCCGCGAGCCGCTTGCTCACCGCGGGCGGGCTCACCTGCAGCTCGCGCGCTGCGGCGGCCAGGCTGCCGCAGCGCATCAGCACGCTGAAGAACTGCATTTCCTGGGAGGCGGACGCGCTGGACATGGACCGATGGCAGGTGGACGGCCGCATTCTGCCCGTCCGGCGCGTGACGGCTGCGGTGCCGCGCTGCTAAAGTCGGGCGCTGTTGGAGGAGCTGCATGGGCAACAGCAAGCACGCGCCGGCGCCGGGCGGTCCGCAGGACAAGGCGGAAATCGAGGCGGTGCTCGATCGCATTGCCAGGCGGGTCAAGGAACTGAAGGCCTTCGATCCGTCGGGCATCCAGGATCGCTGGGACACGCGGCTCGAAGTGCTGCAGAAGAACGTCAACAAGACGATCGCCGAGGCGGTCGGCATGGGCAGCGCGCAGTACCGGCAGCTCGCCATCGGGCCGCTCGATGCTGCGCTGGAGTCGGCCTTCGGCGACCGCTTCACGCTCGAAGAGATGCGCGACGTGATCCGCAAGGCGGTGGGCCAGGCCGCCATGCGGCTCAACGCGGCGGCCAAGGTGCTGGAGCGCCGGCTGGCCGGCGGCTCCGGCGATTCCACGCTGGCGCCGCTGGGCGACGCGCCGGCGTCCAATTTCGGCGCGCTGCCGTCCAACTTCGCGCCGCTGCCGCCATCCAATTTCGCGCCGCTCGCAGCGGACGCGGCGGCCCCGAGCCCCGCCCCCGCTTCGCCCTCCGCACCCGCTTCCGCCACCACGACCCCTTCGATGGAAACCAACGCCCGCTCCGCCACCCCTCGCATCGCCATCGTCTGCCGCGACGACGCCACCGGCGAGGCCGTCACCAGCTTCGTCGCCCAGCTCGGGCTGGAGCCGGTGATCGCGCAGCAGCCCGGCGCCTCGGCGTCGCTGGACGCGCTGGAGGCGCTGCGCCATGCCGACTTCGCGCTGGTGCTGCAGGCCGAGCGCCAGCTGGAGATCGGCTTCCTGCTCGGCGCCCTGGGGCGCTCGCGCCTGTGCGTGCTGAACGCCGGCGGCGCCCAGGACAGCCTGCCCGGCCTGCCGCATCAGGCGCTGGACGAGGGCGGCCTGTGGAAGCTGCTGGTCGCGCGCGAGCTCAAGAAGAGCGGGCTCGCGGTCGACCTGAACAAGGCGCTCTGACTCTTTCCGCCCGGGTTAACAATGGCTTGAACCCGGGCGCGCTCTTTCCCGCTGCCGCTCCCCTACAGTCCCGGCTGGAAAAGGAGTTCCCATGAAGACGTACAAGATCGCCTGCATCCCGGGCGACGGCATCGGCAAGGAAGTGATTCCCGCCGGCCAGGAGGTGCTGCAGGCGCTGGCCGCCGCCGGCGCCGACTTCCGCTTCGAGTTCACCAGCTTCGGCTGGGGCGGCGACTGGTACCGCGCCCACGGCCAGATGATGCCGGACGACGGCCTCGATGCGATCCGCGGCATGGATGCGATCCTGTTCGGCTCCGCCGGCGATCCGCACATCCCGGACCACATCACGCTGTGGGGCCTGCGGCTGAAGATCTGCCAGGGCTTCGACCAGTACGCCAACGTGCGGCCCACGCGCATCCTGCCCGGCATCGACGCGCCGCTGAAGCGCTGCACGCCCAAGGACCTGGACTGGGTGATCGTGCGCGAGAACTCGGAAGGCGAGTACGCCGGCGTCGGCGGCCGCGCCCACCAGGGCCACCCGATCGAGGTGGCCACCGACATGAGCATCCTCACGCGCGCCGGCGTCGAGCGCATCATGCGCTTCGCCTTCCGGCTGGCGCAGTCGCGCCCGCGCAAGCAGCTCACCGTGGTCACCAAGTCCAACGCCCAGCGCCACGGCATGGTGATGTGGGACGAAGTGGCGCTCGCCGTGAGCAAGGAGTTCCCCGACGTCAAGTGGGACAAGGAGCTGGTGGACGCCTGCACCGCGCGCATGGTCAACCGCCCGGCCTCGCTCGACACGCTTGTGGCGACCAACCTGCACGCCGACATCCTGAGCGACCTGGCCGCCGCCCTGGCCGGCAGCCTGGGCATCGCGCCCACCGGCAACATCGACCCCGAGCGCCGCTATCCCAGCATGTTCGAGCCCATCCACGGCTCGGCCTTCGACATCATGGGCAAGGGCCTTGCCAACCCGGTGGGCACCTTCTGGAGCTGCGTGATGCTGCTGGAGCACCTGGGCGAGCAGGAAGCCGCCGCACGCCTGATGCGCGCCATCGAGGAGATCACGGCCGATCCGAAACTGCACACCGGCGACCTGGGCGGCCAGGCGAAGACGGCCGACGTGACGGCGGCAGTGGTTTCCCGCTTGAAGAACCGGTGAGCGCCGCCCCACACTGGCGGCGCAGTCACAACAAACGCAAGGAGACGAAGCGATGAAGAGAATCCTGTCCACGCTGGCGCTGGCCCTGCTGGCGCCGGTCGCACTGGCCCAGGGCTGCCCGGACAAGAACATGCAGTACTGGCAGGCCTTCCCGCCGGGCGGCGAGTCCGACCTGTCGGCGCGCCACCAGCAGATGGTGCTGCACAAGAAGTGCCCCAGCATCGAGACCATCATCCAGTACAAGGCCGGCGCCGGCGGCGCGCTGATGTGGACGCAGATGAACCAGCTGCCTCCCGACGGCCACAACGTCGTCGGCATCAACCTGCCGCACATCGTGTTCCAGCCGATCCAGGGCGACGTGCAGTACAAGACCGCCGACGTCACGCCGGTGTTCTGGTTCCACTTCACGCCCGACATCCTGGTGGTCAGCGCCAAGGGCAACATCAAGAACTTCCAGGAGTTCATCCAGGCCGCCAAGGCCAATCCGGGCAAGCTGAGCCTGGCCGGCTCGGGCCAGTACTCGGCCAACCACGCCGCCCACGAGCGCCTCGACGCCGCCTTCGGCATCAAGACGCTGTACGTGCCGTACAAGGGCACGGGCGACCTGGCTTCCTCCGTGCTGGGCGGCCAGGTCGACGGCGCGATGACGTACGTGCCGTTCGCCATCGCCAACAAGGAGAAGGGCGTGCGCCCGATCGCCGTGGCGATGGACAAGCGCCATCCGCTGATGCCCGACGTGCCCACCTTCAAGGAGCTGGGGGTCGACTGGGTGGACGGCGCCTACCGCGGCATCGGCGTGCCGAAGTCCACGCCGGCGGCGGAGCGCAAGCGCATCTCCGACCTGTGGCGCGCGCTGAACAACGATCCGGAGATGAAGGAGAAGGCCGCCGCCTCCGGCTTCGAGCTGGTGAACGTCGGCGTGGAGGAGATGGATTCCTTCATGGCCAGCAAGACCAGGCTCTATACCGAGGGCGCGGCCCGCATGGGCCTGGGCAAGAAGTAAAGCCGCCTTCCTACAGGCTGCGGCCGAGCGGCGCCCTACCATGGGCGCCGTTTTCGTCTCCGGCCCGTCCATGCAGCCCGCCAAGGTGCCGCGCAGCGCGCGCGTGCTGATCCTGATCGACTACATCAACCCGCTGAACTTCCCCGGCGCGGAGAAGCTCGCCCGGCCGGCGCT
>NZ_DASSVG010000401.1:0-9401 GCF_035706265.1 Ramlibacter sp.
CGGCACGGGCTCGGGCACCAGCTCCGGTTCCCCCGCAGCCGGCTCCGGAGGCTTTTCTTCCTTCTTCTCGCGCTCCTGCGCGCTCGAAGCCGTCGGCTTCGGCTTGGTCGCTGCCCGCGCCCGCGGCATGGGTCGCGGCGCCTGGGCGACGGTGGCCACCACCGGCGGCGGCGCAGCGGGCTTGAGCAGGCGCGTGTACATGGGCGGCGCCATCAAAGTGAGGCCGGAGATCGCCTCGGCCTGGCGCGCGAACCATTCCAGCGAGGCGAGGTGCCCCAGCACCACCAGCACCGCCAGCAGGGCGAGCGTCAGTTTTGGGGGCCGAACCACGCCTGCGCCTGCGCCGGATCGCGCAGCACCAGCCGCCAGGTGGTGATGCCGGACGGGATGGCGAGCTCCAGCCGCAGCAGCCGCCGGTCGCGCGCGACGATGGCGGTGACGCGGCGGTGGCTGCCGGCGTACAGCATCAGGTCATCGAGCTTGGCAAGCCGCCAGGCCGTCCCGGCCACTTCCACCGCCAGCCACTCGTCGTTGGCCGCGAAGCCCGCCTGTTCGGCGGCGCCGCCGCGCAGCACGTTCTTCAGCGTGACGAGCCCCTGCGATTCGCCCACCCGCAGGCCCAGGCGCTGCTGCAGCTGCGCCGGTTCTTCCATCACGGTGATGCCGTGCTGCTCCAGCAGCTCGCGCAGCGGCAGCTCGCGCGTGCCGTGCACCCAGGCCGCCAGTTCGCGGCTGAAGGCGCGGCCCCCGAGCTCCTTCAGCACCGCGGCGAAATCCGCCTCGGCCATCGGCCCGGCCTTGCAGCGCACCCACAGGGCGCGCATCACGTCGTCCAGCGTCGCGTGGCCTTCCAGGCGCAGGGTGAGGTCGAAACACAGGGCCACCAGCGAACCCTTGGTGTAGTAGCTCACCGTGGCGTTGGCCGTGTTCTCGTCCTGCCGGTAGTACTTCACCCAGGCGTCGAAGCTCGCCTGCGCCACCGACTGCACCTCGCGCCCGGGCGTCTGCAGCACCTGGTTGACCGTCTTGGTGAGCAGCTTGAGGTAGGTGGCGTCGTCGATCAGGCCGGCGCGGCGCAGCAGCAGGTCGTCGTAGTAGCTGGTGAAGCCCTCGAAGAACCACAGCAGCTGCGTGTAGTTCTCGCCGCCGTAGTCGTAGTGCGCGAACTCCGCCGGCCGCAGCCGCTTGACGTTCCAGGTGTGGAAGTACTCGTGGCTGATCAGGCCCAGCAGCGTGACATACCCTTCGCTCATGCGCGTCTCGCCCACCCGCGGCAGGTCGCGCCGCGAGCAGATCAAGGCCGTGGAGTTGCGGTGCTCCAGGCCGCCGTAGCCATCGTCCACCGCGTTGAGCATGAACAGGTAGTGCTTGAACGGCGGCTTGCGGCGCTCGTGCCAGAAGCGGATCTCGGCCTCGCAGATCTTCTGCATGTCGGCCACGAGGCGGTCGGCGTCGAAGCCCGCGGTCGCCCCCGCCACCACGATCCGGTGCGGCACGCCGCAGGCGCGGAACTCGGCGCTGAAGAAGGGCCCGAGCTCCACCGGGCAGTCCACCAGCTCGTCGTAGTTCTCGGCCCAGTAGGTGCCGAAGCCCCGCTTGCCGGTCTTCAGCGGCTCCAGGCCGGTGGCCGCTTCCCAGTGCGGATAGGCGCGCGGCGCCACCAGTTCCAGCTGGTGCGGCTCCTGCGCCTGGCCGTGCACGCGCAGGCACAGGCTGGTGCCGTTGAAGAAGCCGCGCTGGGTGTCGAGCCAGGCCGTGCGCACCGAGTTGTCGAACGCGTAGACCTCGTAGCTCAGGACGAGCGGGCTGGAAGGCACGCAGTCGACCTGCCAGCTGGCCTTGTCGACCTGCTGCACCGGCACCGGCTTGCCGTCCTGGCGGGCGCTGAGCCGCTGCAGGTGGCGCGCGAACTCGCGCACCAGGTAGCTGCCCGGGATCCACGCCGGCAGCGACACGCGCTGCCCGCCCTGGGGCTGCGCGATGGTGAGCGTGACGTGGAACAGGTGGGCGGCGGGATCGACCGCCTCGACCCGGTAGTGCGGGCCGTCCGGGCGCGCGGCGATCACTTGGCGGCCAGCATCCTCTCGATCTCGGCGGCCCCGATGGCGCCCGGCACGCGGGAGCCGTCGGTGAAGATCAGCGTCGGGGTGCCGGTGATCCTGTGCTTCTTGCCGAATTCGAGGTTGCGGCCGAGGGCCGTCACGTCGCAGCTGGCCGCGGCCTTGGTCGGCACGTCGTTCTTCAGCATCCAGTCGGTCCAGGCCTTGGCCTTGTCGCCGGCGCACCAGATGTTGCGCGACTTCTCGGTCGAATCCGGCCCGAGGATCGGGTACAGGTACATGTAGACCGTGACGTTGTCGATCTTGGCCAGGTCACGCTCGAACTTCTTGCAGTAGGGGCAGTTCGGGTCCTCGAACACGGCCAGCTTGCGCTTGCCGTTGCCGCGCACCATCACGAAGGCGTCCTTGCTGGGCAGGGTGTCGAAGTCCACCGCGAGGAGCTTGTCCATGCGCTCCTCGGTGAGGTTCTTGCGGGCCTTGGTGTCGATCAGGTTGCCCTGCAGGATGTAGGCGCCGTCGGCATCGGTGTAGAACAGGTCGGTGCCCACGCGGATCTCGAACACGCCGGGCATGGGCGTGCGGCTCACCTCGTCGATCCTGCCGATGCTGGGCAGGCGCTCGGCCAGGTTCTTGCGCAGCAGCTGTTCCTGCTCCTTGGTCACCTGCATGGCGGCGTTGGCCACCGTGGGGGCCTTGTCGCCGGGGGCGGCGCCAGCGACGAGCGCCACCGCAGCCAGGAGGGCGGCCAGGATGCCGCGGATCGCGTTCGGTTTCATGTTCTTTCCGTTCTCAAGAGATTCCCGGCCTGCCCCATGGCCTGCCGCACCACCCAGCGCTTGACCGGGCCGCTGTGGTCGAAGCCCCGCATGCCCCAGTTGCGCAGCAGGGCCCAGGGTTCGGCGGGCTGCGCGAAGAGCTGCTGCAGTCCGTCCGTCGTCCAGGCCATCGCCAGCACGTCCATCTTGCGCGCACGCTCGTAGCGGCGCAGCAGCTTGGCATCGCCCAGGCTGCGCCACGATTCGCGCTCGTGCAACACCTGCGCGAGCTTTTCCGCATCCGCCAGCCCGAGGTTGAGGCCCTGGCCGGCCAGCGGATGCACGTTGTGCGCCGCGTCGCCCGCCAGCACCCAGCCCGGGCCGCACCAGCGGTCGGCCTGCGCGCGCTGCAGGGGCCAGGCGCTGCGCTCGCTGGTGAGCGTCATGCGCCCGAGCTCGTTGCCCGCGCACGCCTGCAGCCTGGCGCAGAAGACTTCCGGCGTCAGCGCCAGGAGCTCGTCCGCACGCGGCTCCTGCACTGACCACACCAGGGCCATGGAGTTCCCGTGCGGGCCGCCGAGCGGCAGCAGGGCCAGCACGTTGCCGCTTTCGAACCACTGGTGCGCCACGCCGCCGTGCGGCTTTTCGCATTCCAGCCGGGCCGCGATGGCGCGCTGCGGATAGGAGGTGATGTCGAAGTTGACGCCGAATTCGTCCCGCGTGGCGCTGGCGCGGCCCTCGCAGACGACGGTGAGCGCCGCGGGCTGGGGCTCTGGCAACACTTCCACCTGGGCCTGGAAACGCACGGCCTCCTGCAGGCGGGCCAGCAGAGGCTCGACGTCGACGATCCAGGCCAGCGCCTCCACGCCTTCCTCGCCGGCGGAAAAGCGCACGCGGCCGCCGTCGTCGCCGCGCACGTCCATGGCCTGCACCGGGGTGGCGTGCTGCTCGTCCGGCCAGGCGCGCAGGCGCAGCAGCAGGTCGTGCGAGCGGGCGTTGAGGGCATAGGCGCGCACGTCGCGCTGCGGCGCCGCGGCCGGGGCGGTGTCGACCAGGCCGACGCGCAGGCGGTCGCGCGCCAGCAGGAGCGCCAGGGTGCGGCCCACCATGCCCGCGCCGCGGATACAGACATCGAGAGGAACGGCCATATTGGGGGGGATTGTAGGAGCCGGGCACAATGGCTGGCTGCAAGCCATCCCATTTGCTTTTCCACCCCATGAGCAACGCCCCCGACCTCACCGCCGCCATCGCCCGCCTGTTCGTCTATCCCGTGAAGTCCTGCGCCGGCGTGGAACTGCGCGAGGCGGTGCTGACCGAGACCGGGCTGGACCTGGACCGGGCCTGGATGGTGGTGGACGAGAAGGGCGATTTCGTCAGCCAGCGCGAGCTGCCGCGCATGGCCCTGATCCGGCCGCAGATCCGCCTGAGCGACGTGGTGCTGCGCGCCCCCGGCATGCTGGCGCTGCACCTGCAGATCGACACGGTCGAAGAGCCGGTGAAGGTGCGCGTCTGGGACGACGAGGTGCAGGCCTACGACATGGGCGCGGTGGCGGCGCAATGGTTCTCGGATTTCCTCGGCCGCCCGCTGCGGCTGGTGCGCTTCGACCCCGAGCAGCAGCGCCTGGCCAGCCGCAAGTGGACCGGCGACGCCGAGGCGCCCACCCAGTTCCAGGACGGCTATCCGCTGCTGGTGACGAGCACCGCCTCGCTGGACCTGCTGAACGCCAGGCTGGCGGCAGCCGGCCATGCGGCCGTGGGCATCGAGCGCTTCCGGCCCAACATCGTGCTGGCGGGCCTGGAGGCGCACGACGAGGACCGGCTGGAGCTGATCCGCATCGCGGCCGACGAGGGCCAGGTGCAGCTGCGGCCGGTGAAGCCCTGCTCGCGCTGCCCCATCCCCAACGTCGACCCGGCGACGGCGCAGGTCGATCCGGTCGTGACCGACACCCTGCAGTCCTACCGCCGCGACCCGGCGCTGGACGGGGCGGTGACCTTCGCCATGAATGCCATCGTCGTGGAAGGCGTGGACCGCACGCTGCGGATCGGCCAGCCGGTGGCGGCGACGATCCGGTTCTAGCCTCCTGGGTGGCGCCGGCCTGCGGTGCCTGTGCGCCCGGCCGTCCCTTCCTTTAACCCGCCGGCTGCGGCGGCGCCGAGTGCGGCGCCGGCTCCGGGTGGATCTGGCTCGGCGCGAAGAGCGAGGAGTCGCCTGCGTCGGAGGTGGCCGGCGAGCCCGCGACGAAGCGGATCGGCCGGCGGGTGCGCGGCGACATGCGTGCCAGCTGGGCGCGCAGGGCCTCCTCCAGCTCCTCGGCGTCCAGCGGGGCCTCGGCCAGCAGGGCGGCGGCGATGTGGAACTGCAGCGTCACGTCCGGCTTCAGCCCGGGCAGGGGCATCAGGCCGGCGGCGATCAGGCGGCTGGCCCGCTCCGTGACGGAGGTGCGCGCGGCCGCGCCTTCCAGCAGCACGCCGAAGCAGTTCTCGCCCACGCGGCTCACGGTGTCCACGTCGCGCAGCAGGCGGCGCAGCTTGATCACGCTGCGAAGCAGGCTCTGCTCGGCGACCGCGGTGCCGAAGTACTCGCGGATGCGGCGATGGTTCACCAGCTCGATGTACATGACGGCGGCGTCGAGCCCGTCGCGGCGCTGGCGCGCGACCACCTGGCGCAGCCGGTCGGTGAAGAGGTGCGGCGCCAGCAGGCCGGTGAGGGCGTCGCGGGTGGACAGGGCCTGCTCGCGCACCTCGGCGCGGTGGCGGTCGCGCGAGCGGATGAAGAGCGCCACCAGCAGCAGCGGCACTTCCAGCGCGATCGCCACGACCGCCGCGTACTGCGTGGTGGCCGACACCGGCACCCAGCCGAAGACGCGCGCCATCCCGAGCAGCAGCGCCAGCAGCATCGGCACGTAGGCCACGAGCACCCAGCGCGCCACGGGGTCGCCGCGCATCCACGCCCGCACCGACGCCAGCATCGCGGACCCGGCCGCCAGGCCTACATAGGTCGCCAGCAGCGGCAGGCTGACGGATTTGGGCAGCACGGCCGGCACGGGGATCAGGACCACCCCGAGCAGGGCCATCAGCCCCATCGTGCGGTCCAGCAAGCGGAAGCGGCGGCGCAGCGCCAGCAGCGTGCGCACGAACATCATCGCGGCGGCCACGGCGGCGAAGGCCAGCATCGGCACCGGCGCGTCCTCCAGCGCCCCGAAGCGGGGCCACAGCAGGTGGGCGGCGGTGCCGGTGTAGGCGGCCACGCCCAGTGTGGTGAGCGCCGCGTAGCCGGCGTACCAGCCGAACACGGCGTCGCGGTAGGCCCAGCCGCGTGCCAGGCAGCCGGCGATCAGCAGCGCCAGCGCGCCGAAGGCCGCGCCTAGGGCCAGGTACTCCAGCTGCAGCCGCTGGCTCTGGCTGGCGCCCGTGGACAGCCGCACCGGGAAATTGGCCGCCGTGGTGTGGCGGATGCGCACGTACAGGTCGCGCACCTCGCCGGGTGCGAGGTCCACGCGGAAGAAGGGATAGCGGCCGCGCTCGGCCCAGCGTGCCACCGCCAGCGTGTCGCCGGCGGTCTCGGCGATCCAGGCGCCGCCCTCGTGCTGGTAGACGGTGACCCGGTCCAGCGCCGGCATGGGGAATTCGATCACCCAGTCCTGCCGCTCGTCCCGGGCGCGCTGCACCCGCAGGTGCAGCCACAGGGCCGCGCGCGGGCCGAGCTTGTGGATGGCCTGCGGCTGGGCCGGCGCGAAGGGCGCACCGCCGGGGCTGCGCGCCACCTCCTCGATGCTGGCGGTGCCGTCCGCGTCGAGCCAGGCGCCGGCCAGGTTGGCGACGTCGATGCTGCCGATGCTGTCGCGCAGGACCAGCGTCCGCGGGTCGGGGACGGCCTCGTGCGCGACAGCGCCCAGGGCCCATGCAGCCAGCAGCAGGAAGGCCGCGACGAGCCGGGCGGCGGCCCATCGCATACACTTTCCGGCTTCGTTTGCGGGAACTGACATGAGTTTGAAGTGCGGGATCGTGGGGCTGCCCAACGTGGGCAAGTCCACCTTGTTCAATGCCTTGACCAAGGCCGGTATCGCCGCCGAGAACTACCCTTTCTGCACCATCGAGCCGAACGTGGGCGTGGTCGAACTGCCTGACCCGCGCCTCGACGCGCTGGCCGCCATCGTCAAGCCCGAACGCATCGTGCCAGCCATCGTCGAGTTTGTCGACATTGCCGGACTGGTCGCAGGGGCGAGCAAGGGGGAAGGGCTGGGCAACCAGTTCCTGGCCCACATCCGCGAAACCGATGCGGTGGTGAACGTGGTGCGCTGCTTCGAGGACCCCAACGTCGTGCACGTGGCGGGACGGGTGGACCCGGTGGCCGACATCGAGGTGATCCAGACCGAGCTGTGCCTGGCGGACCTGGGCACGGTGGAAAAGACGCTGGCGCGCTACAGCAAGGCCGCGAAGTCGGGCAACGACAAGGAAGCGGCGCGCATGGTGCAGCTGCTGCCCAAGGTGCAGGAGGCGCTGAACGAGGCGCGGCCGGTGCGCACGCTGCAGCTGTCCGACGAGGAGAAGGCGCTGCTCAAGCCGCTGTTCCTGATCACGGCCAAGCCGGCGATGTTCGTCGGCAACGTGGACGAGAACGGCTACCACGACAACCCGCACCTCGATCGCCTGCGCGAATACGCCGCGACGCAGAACGCGCCGGTGGTGGTGATCTGCGCCAAGATCGAGTCCGAGATCGCCGAGATGGCCGACGAGGACAAGAAGATGTTCCTGGCCGAGATCGGCCAGGAGGAGCCGGGCCTCAACCGGCTGATCCGCGCCGCGTTCAAGCTGCTGGGGCTGCAGACCTACTTCACCGCCGGCGTGAAGGAAGTGCGCGCCTGGACGGTCCCCATCGGCGCCACCGCGCCGCAAGCCGCCGGCGTGATCCACACCGACTTCGAGCGCGGCTTCATCCGCGCCCAGACCATCGCCTACGAGGACTTCATCGCCTTCAAGGGCGAGCAGGGCGCGAAGGACGCCGGCAAGATGCGCAGCGAAGGCAAGGAGTACGTCGTCAAGGATGGCGACGTGATGAACTTCCTGTTCAATGTCTAACTTCAAGAAGTCGCAAGCGACTTCTTGAAGTTGGTTTTGTTCTGATCGGTGTGACGAGGACCGGCGAAGCCGGATCCTCGTCACAGGTGAGACCGCGCTGCATGTTATTCCGCGCGGTCTGGAGCGCGGCGAGCGCGCGGCTCGGTAGGGCGGGCGCTGACGCGCGCCAACTCGTCTCTTGATGCAGAGCAAGGAAGACGCGCAAGCGCTGCGGGCGCGTCGGCCGCGCGCCACGAATCCTCCGATCTGATGTTGAGCGGGCCGCACCGGCTCGCTAGAGTGCCGCCCAACCAACACGCGCTGTCAAGACAGCGAACGGGAGGACGATGCCACTCCAGACCTGGCGCGCCGGGTGCGCGCTCGCCGCGGCCATCCTGCTTTGCGCATGCGCCGCCGAAGTGCCCGTCGCCCATGCGAACCTGGTGCCGCTCACCGCGCCCGCACCCGACCTGCAACTGGCCTCGGACCTGCCGGTTTCCCTGAGCACCGGCTACACGCGCACCGTGCCCGCGAAGACCCGCTGGCGCGCCGTCGGCGCGCTGCCCCAGGGGACGGTCTACCGCCCGCTCGACACGGTGTTCGCGATCGAGGGGCGCCAGATCCACGAGGCCTACCTGGTGGTGCGCGGGACAACGCTTCAAGGCTTCTTCCTTCCCGGCGAGGGCAACTATTCGGCCCTCCCGTCGGGCATCCAGCTTCCTATCGAGACAGGAGAACGACGATGAGACGGAGCTATCTGAAATTCGGCCTCGCCGCGGCGGTGGTCGTGCTCGCGAGCGGTTGCGCCACCGGTCCGAAGCACTCGGAAGTGGCCGCACGGTTCCCGGCGGTGAAGTCGGGCGAAGGGCGCATCTACTTCTACCGGAACTCCACCTTCGGCGCTGCGGTGCAGCCGGAGATCCGGCTGAATGGCCAGGTGGTAGGCAAGTCGCAGCCGAACGGCTTCTTCTTCGTGGATCGCGCGGCCGGCAACTATGTCGCGAGCAGCAGCACCGAGACCGAGAAGACGCTGTCGTTCACGCTGCAGCCCGGCGAGACCAAGTACGTGAAATCGTCGATCGGCTTCGGGCTGGTGGTCGGGCGCGCCGTCCTCGACCTGGTGGCGCCGACACAGGGCGCGGCCGACATCTCGAACCTGAGCTACACCGGCACGTTGGCGGGCAAGTAGCGCAGACGCGCGGCAAGGATCCCAGGGAACGGCCTCCGCCGTTCCCTTTTTTCGCATCGCCCCAGAAATCGCTCACACGCCGTCAAGCGAATCGGCACGCTCAGTGCGGAAACATCCAGAGCAGCGCGCTCGTCATGACCAGATAGCGCAGGAACTTGCCCGCCAGCATGTAGCCCGTGCAGGGCCAGAAGGGCAGGCGCAGCCAGCCGGCGACGGCGCACAGCGGATCTCCCACGATCGGCAGCCAGGCCAGCAGGCAGGCCTTGGGGCCGAGGCGCTCCAGGAAGTCGAGCGCCTTCATGTGGTGGCGCGACTTGCTGTACTTGTCGACGACGTGGT
>NZ_DASSVG010000402.1:0-3581 GCF_035706265.1 Ramlibacter sp.
GATGCCTACTGTTGTGCCCCCGGATCCAGCGCCCGCTCGATCTGCTGCAGCACGTCCTTGCCGGCTTTCTGCATGTCGACCGCCGCCGCCGGCTCGAAGAACAGCGTGACGAGCTGCGGCAGCGCGATCACCAGCGCCACCATGAAGAGCTGCAGCCCGACCCAGGGCAGCGCGCCCCAGTAGATCTCGGAGGTGCGGATCTTCGGCGGCGTGATGCCGCGCAGGTAGAACAGCGCGAAGCCGAACGGCGGGTGCATGAACGACGTCTGCAGCAGCACGCACAGCAGCACGCCGAACCAGATGAGGTCGATGCCCAGCTTCTGCGCCACCGGCGCGAGCAGCGGCACGATGATGAAGGCGATCTCGAAGAAATCGAGGAAGAAGGCGAGCACGAACACGAACAGGCTCACCACCACCAGGAAGCCGACCTGGCCGCCGGGCAGCTCGCCCAGCAGGCCTTCCACCCAGTGCGGGCCGTAGACGCCCTGGAACACGAGCGAGAACACGGTCGCGCCCACCAGGATGAAGATCACCATGGCGGTGAGGCGCATGGTGGTCTCCATGCCCTGCCAGATGAGCTGGCGGGTCAGGCGGCCGCGCAGCGCGGCGAGGAACATCGCGCCCACCGCGCCCATGGCGCCCGCCTCGGTGGCGGTGGCGAGGCCCAGGAATATGGTGCCCAGCACCAGGAAGATCAGCCCGAGCGCGGGCACCACGCCGGCGACCACGCGCCGCGCCAGCGCCCAGCCGCGCAGCGTGCGCGCCGCCGGGGGCAGCGGCGGCACCCAGTGCGGCCGCACCAGGGACAGCACGGCGATATACAGGATGAAGATCAGAGTCTGCGCCAGCGAAGGGCCGATGGCGCCGGCGTACATGTCGCCCACCGGCTTGCCGAGCTGGTCGGCGAGCACCAGCAGCGTGAGCGAGGGCGGCACCAGCTGCGTGATGGTGCCGGTCGCGGCGATCACCCCGGTGGCGGTCTTGGCCTGGTAGCCGTAGCGCAGCATCGCCGGCAGGGCGATCATGCCCATCGCGATGACCGACGCGGCGATGGTGCCCGAGATGGCGCCGAAGATGGCGCCGACGATGATCACCGCGTAGGCGAGGCCGCCGGGCACGCTGCCGAAGAGCTGCCCGGTGCTCTCGAGCAGGTCCTCGGCCAGGCCGGTGCGCTCGAGGATCGTGCCCATGAAGGTGAAGAACGGGATCGCCAGCAGCAGGTCGTTCGAGACGATGCCGAACACGCGCAGCGGCAGGTTCGACAGGAACTCGGGCGAGAACAGGCCGAGCTGGATGCTGACGAAGCCGAAGGACAGGCCGAGCGCCGCGAGCGAGAACGCCACCGGGAAGCCGATCAGCAGGAACACGATCAGCCCGGCGAACATGATGGGGGGCATGTACTCGGCCATGGGCGTCCTAGGCCGGCGGGCGCTCGTACTGCGTGGAAAGGGGAATCGCCCCGGCGAGCATCGCCGCGCGGCGCGCCATCTCGGCCAGCCCCTGCAGCGCGAGCAGCGCGAAGCCCAGCGGCAGCACCAGCTTCACCGGCCAGCGCAGCAGCCCGCCGGCGTTGGACGAAACCTCGTTGATGCTCCAGGACTCCGCGAACAGCGTCCACGACATGCCGGTAAGCAGCACCGCCGCCGGCATCAGGAACAGGCCCAGGCACACGAGGTCGAGCCATACCTGGCGGCGCGGCGTGAGCATGCCGTAGAGGATGTCGACGCGCACGTGGCCGTTCAGGCGCAGCGTCTTGGACGCGCCGAACAGCACGACCACCGCGAAGAAATACCACTGCAGCTCGAGCCAGGCGTTCGAGCCCACGTCGAAGGCGTAGCGCACGACGGCGTTGCCGGCGCTCACCATGCAGGCGAACAGCACCGCCCAGGTGGCGAGCCAGCCCGCCGCGGAGCTCAACGCATCCACTGCCTTGATGAGGGGCAGGAGCCTTTTCAAGCCGCCTCCGGCGGGAAACGGGTCGCCCAGGGGCGGGCTTTCTCGATGAGCCGCGCCGCGGCGAAAAGGTCGGCCTCCGCGTGCCAGCGCGCCACCAGCTGCAGCCCGACCGGCAGGCCGGCGCGCGTGAAGCCCGCCGGCACGCTGAGCGCCGGGTGGCCGGTCAGGTTGAAGACGTTGAGGTAAGGCGCCCACGCGACGCGCATGTCGCCCGCCGGCTTGCCGTTCACCGTGATCGGCTCGTCGACCCGGTGCGTCGCCGAAAGGGCGGGCCGGCTCAGGGTCGGCGTGGCGACCAGGTCGCAGCGCGCGAACCAGGCCTGCACCTTGCGGAAGAGCTCGGTGCGCTTCACCGTGGCGGCGAGCAGCTGCTGCCCGGTATAGCCGCCGCCCGCGCGGATGCCTTCGGCGAAGCCCGGCTCGATCTTCGGCTCCACCTCGGCGAGCTTGGCGTAGAAGCGCGCCGCCCAGTTCGACTGCTGCAGCACGCGCCAGGGCGCCTCGGCGTTCTCGAACGGCTCGTCCACCTCGCGCACCTCGGCGCCCGCCTCGCGCAGCACCGCCAGCGCCGCCTCGCACTGCTCGCGCACCTCGTCGTCCAACAGCGTGTTGCCGAGGAGCGGGCGCCATTCGATACGCGGGTTTTTGCTTTGTTTCTGTTCAAAAGACAAAAACGAATAGGGATCCGACGGATGCGGACCGGCTACGGCCTGCAGCATCAGCTCGCAGTCCTCCACCGTGCGCGCCATGAGGCCGAGGTGGATGAAGCTGTTGAAGGCGTCGGGCACCTGGTCGTGCGGCACGCGCCCGAGGGTGGGCTTGAGGCCGAGGATGCCGCAGCAGGCGGCGGGCAGGCGCGTCGAGGCCCCTGCGTCCGTGGCGAGCGAGAGCGGGCCCATGCCCGCGGCCACCGCGGCGGCCGAGCCGCCGGAGGAGCCGCCGGCGGTCAGCTCGGCGTTCCACGGGTTGCGCGTGATGCCGGAGATGGGCGAATCGGTGAGCAGCTTGTAGGCGAACTCGGGCGTGGTGGTCTTGCCCAGGATCACCGCGCCGGCGTCCTTCAGCCGCGCCACCGCGACGTGGTCGGCGGCCGGGACGTTGTGCTCCATGAGGCGAGAGCCCCACGCGGTGCGTACGCCCTTGGTGTTGAGGATGTCCTTCACGGACACCGGCACGCCGGCGAGCGGGCCGAGCTTCTCGCCGGCGGCGCGCCTGCGGTCGATCTCCCTCGCCTGCGCGCGCGCCTCGTCCGCGCACACCGTGACGAACGCCTTCAGCCTGGGCTGCAGCCTCTGGATCGTTCCGAGGCAATCTTCGACGGCCTGCAAGGCCGAAAGCTGCCCTTCACGAACCTGCCGCGCAAGCTGCGCCGCGCTGCGGCACGCGGATACGCTAGACTCGCGCGCCATGAAATCCCCTCCGCGCCGCGAGCCGCGCCTGCCGCTGTGGACGCGGCCGGGCTACCTGATCCGCCGCCTGCATCAGATCCATTGCGCGCTGTTCCTGGAAGAATGCCGCGAGGCGAGCCTCACCCCGGTGCAGTACGGCCTGCTCACCGCGCTCGCCTTCCGCGGCGAGCTCGACCAGGGCTCGCTCGCCGAGGAGCTGGGGCTGGACCGCACCAC
>NZ_DASSVG010000403.1:0-7685 GCF_035706265.1 Ramlibacter sp.
CCGCCAACGGCTATTCCCTCAAGAACTGGCCCACGTGGGCGGTGGTCGCGGTCTCCACCCTGGTGGTGTGGAAGACGCGGGTGCACCTGCTGTGGCTGCTGGGGGCGGGGGCTGTGCTGGGGTGGATGGGTTGGATTTGAAAGCCCAGCTTCGCTGCGCTCGCTGATCGCTGGGCTTCCGGCGCTTCGCGCGTCAGCACCAGCCTACCAGCCGCCGACCGCGCTCAAGATTCAATCGCAACTCACAGCGGCTTGACTTCCACCTTGCGCCACTTGATCGTGCCGCGGCCCCACTGCAGGCCGATCGGGCCGCTGGCGAACTTGCGCACGTTCTCGTGGATGTCCACGGTCTTCTGGCCATTGAGCACCACCACGATGTGGTCGCCCTGGGCGGTGATCTCGTAGGTGTTCCACTTGCCGCCCACGCGCTGGAAGTTCGCCGGCACCTTGGCCACCTTGACCAGCGAGCCGGTGGCGTAGGTGGGGTCGGGCCGCTGGTCGAAGATGTTCGCTTCGTAGCAGTTCTCGTCGTTGACCACGTTCGGGTTCTGGCAGCGGAAGTAGATGCCGCTGTTGGCATCGTCGCTGGCCCAGAATTCGGCGCGCAGCATGAAGTCGCGGTAGCTGTTGTTGGTGAGGAGGTAGGCCGGTTCCTTGCCGCCCGCCGTGGCCTGGATCGCACCGTCGGTGGCGATCCAGTTCGCCTGGCCGACGCGGCGGAAGTTCTCCATGCCCCGGGTGCCGTCGACCAGCGTCGTCCAGCCGCTGCCCGGCATCATGGATTGCATCTGGGCGCAACCGCCCAGGGTGATGGCGGCCAGGGCCACCGCGGCAAGCGTCGTGGGATTCTTCATCTTGGTCTCCTTGCTCTGCCCCGCGCAATTCGCGCGTGCCGGCGATCTTGGAGGGCTTCCGCGCGGCGGCGCAAGAGGAAGAACTAGCGCCCGCGGTGCGGCCTCAATCCGCCAGCAGCAGCGGCAGCAGCGAAGCCGCCGTGCCGCGCAGCACCGCGTCGGCGGCGTCGTCGAGGTCGCTCGCCTGCGGGTTGACGATCACGACCCGCCCGCGCGTGGCGCGCGCCAGCCCCGCGGCCGGATAGACCACGCCGGAGGTGCCCACCACCAGCATCAGGTCGCAGGCCGCGGCCGCCTGCTCCGCCGCCGCGAGGGCCTGCTCGGGCAGCAGTTCGCCGAACCACACCACCGCCGGACGCCGCAGGTTGCCGCAGGCGGCGCAGCGGGGCGGCCGGCCGGGCACGGCGTCTTCGGCCGTGCAGCAGGCCCGCGGCGGCTCCAGCCACCGGTCCTCCATGATGCTGCCGTGCAGCGCCAGCACGCCGGGCGAGCCGGCCCGCTGGTGCAGGCCGTCCACGTTCTGCGTCACCACGGCGAGCCGGCCGGGATGCCGCTGCTGGAAAGCGGCGATGGCGCGGTGGCCCGCGTTCGGCGCTACCTGCGCGATCTGCGCGCGCCGCTCGGCATACCAGTCCCACACCAGCTGCGGCTGCGCGCGGAAACCTTCCTCGGTGGCGAGCTCCTGCGGCCGGAACCTGGCCCAGAGGCCGGTCTGGGCGTCGCGGAAGGTCGGCACGCCCGATTCCGCGCTCATGCCGGCGCCGCTCAGCACCACGATGCGCCGGGCGGCACGGACCCAGTCGCGCACCTGCTCCGGCTTCACCCCTGCCCCGCGCTGCCGCGCAGCATCGGCGCGCCCTGGGTGTGGAAGTAGATCCGCTCGCAGATCCCGCGCATGGCCCGCGTGCGCAGCAGCCAGTTGTACGTCCAGTCGCCCTGCGTCCACTCGAAGAGGGCCCGCAACGCCCGCTTGAAGCGATAGCTGGGGTACTGGTGCGGCAGCCAGGCGGCCGGGTCGGGCACCTTGCCGGCGATGTAGCGCGCCACCGCGACGCCGGCCTCCTCGCCCACGCGCAGCGCAGCGTGGATCCCACCCGCCGTGGCCGGCGAAACCAGGCCCGCCGCATCGCCCACCAGCAGCGCACCGGGCCGCGCCACCCGCGGCAGCCGCCCGCCGCAGGGGATCATGCCGGCGCGGATCGAGACCGGCGTGCCGCGCGGCGTCACGCGTCCTTCGGTCTTGCGCAGGAAGGCGGCGAGGTCCACCCGCCCCTGGTGCGAGCCCGGCG
Organism: Ramlibacter sp.; assembly: GCF_035706265.1. Lineage (GTDB taxonomy): Bacteria > Pseudomonadota > Gammaproteobacteria > Burkholderiales > Burkholderiaceae_C > Ramlibacter. The sequence goes on from NZ_DASSVG010000403.1 coordinate 2,143, forward strand.
TGACGCGCCGCGCCAGGCCGACCTGCGTGACGCCGACGCCGGCGAAGCCCCAGCCGATGTAGCCCGGCGCGAGCTCCGAGTCGATGAAGCAATGCAGGTAGCCGGGCTCCAGCTCCGCCTGCGCGTATTCGTGCTCGACGCCGAACAGGAACTGCCGGTTCTGCGACAGCCCCAGCGCCTTGGCCACGCGCGAGTGCGGGCCGTCGGCGCCGACGACGTAGTGGCACAGCACCGTCTCGCCCGAGCCGAGCGTCACCGACCAGGGATCGTGTTCGCGCTCGCGCGCGACCGAGGTGAAGAGCGCGCCGAAGCGCACCTCGGCACCGGCCGCCTGCACCAGGCCCACCATCCACTGCATCAGCCGCGGCATGTCGGTGGCCCAGAAGTAGTAGCCGGGCGCGTGCAGGTCCACGTGCCGCAGGTTGGGCGCGTACAGCCGCACACCTTCGATGCGGCGCACCAGCTCGCCCGGCACGTCGCGCAGCCAGGGGATGCTGTCCACCGCATCCTTGACGATCATGCCGGTGGTGTGCAGGCGGGAACCCGCCGCCGGCCTCTTGTCGACCACCAGCACGCGCGAGCCGCCCAGTGCCGCCGCCCGCGCGCACGCGAGCCCGGCGAAACTTGAGCCGACGACCACCAGGTCGTAGATCATCTGCCGCCCCGCTGCCGCACCGCCTCGTACAGGCAGATGCCGCTGGCCACCGAAACGTTGAGGCTCTCCACCGCGCCCAGCATCGGGATCGAGACCAGCGCGTCGCAGGTCTTGCGCGTGAGCTGGCGCAGGCCCGTGCCCTCGGCGCCGAGCACCAGCGCCGTGGCCGCCTTCAGGTCCGCCTCGTAGAGCGACTGCGTGGCCTCGTCGCTCAGGCCCAGGCACCAGATGTTGCGTTCCTTCAGCTCGCCGAGCGTGCGCGCGAGATTGGTCACCATGAAGTAGGGCACCGTCTCGGCGGCCCCGCTCGCCACCTTGGCGACGGTGGCGTTGATGCCGACCGCATGGTCCTTGGGTGCGATCACCGCGTGCGCGCCGGCGCCGTCGGCCACCCGCAGGCAGGCGCCCAGGTTGTGCGGATCGGTCACGCCATCGAGCACCAGCAGCAAGGGCGGGCCTTCCAGCGCGTCGAGCAGGTCGTCCAGCGAGTGGGCGGACGGCAGCGGCTCGACGCGGGCGACCACGCCCTGGTGCCCGGCGCTGCCGGCGAGCCGCGCCAGGCGCAGCCCGTCGGCCTCGATGGGGCGCAGGCCGGCGTCCTGCGCCTTCTGCAGGAACTGGCGCATGCGCGCGTCCTTGCGGCTGGCGTCGACGTAGAGCTCGAGAATGGATCGCGGCGCGGTGCGCAGCCGCACGCCCACGGCGTGGAAGCCGAACAGGACTTTGGGGGAAGACGACATTGGGCGCGATTATCCCGCCTGGGCGCTCGACAGCCTTTCGTCCGGCGCATCGGTGGCGGCGATGCGGCCGGCCTCGATCGTGATGCGGCGCTCGCAGCGCTGCGCGATGGCGCGGTCGTGCGTGACGAGAACGAGGGTGGTGCCCTGCTCCCGGTTGAGCGCGAACATGAGGTCCATCACCGTCTCGCCGGTGGCGAAGTCGAGGCTGCCGGTGGGCTCGTCGGCCAGCAGCACCGCCGGCTGCACGACGAAGGCGCGGGCCAGCGCCACCCGCTGCTGCTCGCCGCCCGAGAGCACGCGCGGGTAGTGGCCCAGCCGCTCGCCGAGGCCCACGCGCCCCAGCATCTCGCCGGCCGCCTTGCGGGCGTCGCGCCGGCCGGCCAGCTCCAGCGGCAGCATCACGTTCTCCAGCGCCGTGAGGTTGCCCATGAGCTGGAAGCTCTGGAACACGAAGCCGACCTGGCGGGCGCGCAGTTCGGCCCGTGCGTCCTCGTCGATCGCGAACAGGTCCTGGCCCGCCAGCCGCACGGTGCCGCGGGTGGGCGTGTCCAGGCCCGCGATGATGGACAGCAGGGTGCTCTTGCCCGAACCGGAGGCGCCGACGATGGCGGCGGTTTCCCGCGCGTCCAGGGAGAAATCGATATCGCGGAGAATCTCCAGGGTGCCCGTCGAGTCGGTGACGGATTTGTAAACGTGTTCTACGGAGATGATGGGTTCGGACATGCGGCTTGGGTTCTGGAGGCGGCGTGACTTTATCGCGGCCGCGCTGGCCGCCCCGGCGGCCGGGTCGATCGCGGCGGCGGCGCCGGTGATCCTGGTCGTGGGCGATTCGCTGAGCGCCGAGTATGGCCTGAAGCGCGGCACCGGCTGGGTGCCGCTGCTGGAACGGCGCTTGGCGCAGGAGAAGATCGCCGCGAAGGTGGTCAACGCCAGCATCAGCGGCGACACCACGTCGGGTGGCCGCTCGCGCCTGCCGGCGCTGCTGCAGCAGCACAAGCCCACCCACGTGGTGCTGGAACTCGGCGCCAACGACGCCCTGCGCGGCCTGCCCCTGGCGATGACGGACGAGAACCTGTCGGCGATGACGGACCTGGCACGCAAGGCCGGCGCCCGCGTGCTGCTGGTGGGCATGCAGGTGCCGCCCAACTACGGCAGCGACTACGCGAAGCGCTTCTCCGGCTTGTTCGAGAAGGTCGCGCAGCGCCACCAGGCGGCGCTCGTGCCCTTCCTGCTGGCGGGCATCGCCGATGCGCCCGATCCGCTGAAGTGGTTCCAGTCCGACCGCATCCACCCGAAGGAAGAAGCGCAGCCGCGCATGCTGGACAACGTCTGGCCGGAACTGAAGAAGATCCTGAAATGAGCGTGCGCCCGATCCCTGCGGCCGACGCGATCGCGCGCCTGGCCGAATTCGATGCCGTCATCGACGCGCGCAGCGAAGCCGAATACGCCGAAGACCACCTGCCGCATGCCATCAACTGGCCTTCGCTGGACAACGCGCAGCGGCACGAGGTCGGCACCCTGTACAAGCAGGTCAACCCGTTCGAGGCCCGCAAGCGCGGCGCCGCCCTGGTCGCCGCCAACATCGCGCGCCACATCGAGCGCGAGGTGATGGACAAGCCCAAGGACTGGAAGCCGCTGGTGTACTGCTGGCGCGGCGGCCAGCGCAGCGGCGCGCTGTCGCTGGTGCTGGGGCAGATCGGCTTCCAGGTGCACCTGGTCGAAGGCGGCTACAAGGCCTTCCGCGGCGCCCTGCTGGCGGAACTGCCGGCGCTGGCGGGCCGGCTGCAGTACCGCGTCGTCTGCGGCCCCACGGGCTCGGGCAAGACGCGGCTGCTGCAGGCGCTGCAGGCGGCCGGCGCGCAGGTGCTGGATCTGGAAGACCTGGCGTGCCACCGCAGCTCGGTGCTGGGGCTGATCCCGGGCCAGCCGCAGCCGACGCAGAAGCGTTTCGACACCTTGGTGTGGGAAAAGCTGCGCAGCTTCGATCCCGCGCGCCCCGTGTACGTGGAAAGCGAGAGCCGCAAGGTCGGCAACGTCGCCGTGCCGGAGGCGCTGATCGAAGCGATGCGCGCCAGCCCCTGCCTGCGGCTGGACCTGCCGGAAGACGAGCGGGTGCAGCTGCTGCTGGAGGACTATGCCTTCTTCCGCGACGACCCGGACCTGTTCTGCGACCGCCTGCAGGCGCTGACGCAGCTGCGCGGGCGCGAGCAGGTGCAGGCGTGGCAACAGCAGGTGCGCGCGGGCGACGTGGAGCCGGTGGTACGCGAGCTGCTGGTGAAGCACTACGACCCGGGCTATGCGAGTTCGACCGAGCGCAATTTCAGGCAGTTCGGCGAAGCGCGCGCCATCGCGCCGAGGGATCGCAGCCATGTCGCGATGGCCGATCTAGCGCGGGAGCTGGTGGTTGAGGGACAGGAAGACCAAAAGGCTTTAACGCAAAAGCCGCAAAAGTGACGCAAAAGCGGCGAAAAAGACAAGGGAAACTTTGAAAGGGTTTCCTTCTGCGGTTTTTGCGAAACTTTCGCGGCTTTTGCGTTAAAAGGCTTTGGCTGTTTTCTAGGGCGACTCCCACTCCACCGCCTCGCGGTACGCATGCCACGTGGCATGCCCCAGCCACGGCCCGACCACCAGGATGCCCAGCGTCCACGGCCACAGGGCCAGCAGCGTCAAGGCCACCACCAGGGCGCCCCAGAACAGCATCGGTAGCACGTTCTCCAGCACCACGCGGAAGCTGGTGAGGCCGGCGGTGATGGCATCGGTGTCGCGGTCCAGGATCATCGGGATCGCGACCACCGTGGTGCAGAACACCAGCCCCGCGAACACGCTGCCCACTGCCACGTAGACGGCCAGGAACTCCCAGTTGCGCGGGTTGAACACGGCATCCAGCACGCTGGCCGTCGAAGGCATGCCGGTGTTGAAGAACACGGCGAACACGACCAGCGATGCCCGGCCCCACAGCAGTTCCAGCAGCGTGAGCACCAGGACCAGCAGGCCCATGCTCCCGAGGTGCTTGTCCCAGCACGTGAGCGACGCGCCGAAGGCGGCCTCCAGGCCCTGCTCGCGGCGCCGGCTCACGTCGTAGAGGCCCATGGCGAGGAAGGGCCCCACCAGCAGGCAGCCCGAAACGAAGGTCATCGTGTACTCGGGGCTGTGGCGGAACACGAAGCCCACCGTCGCCGCCATCGCGCAGAAGCATAGGCCGTAGAAGGCGGCGATGGCGGGCTGGGCGGCCAGGTCGCGCGCGCCGCGGGCCAGCCAGCGCAGGGGCGCGCCCAGGGCGATGCGGCGCACCTGCGGCAAGGCAGGTACGGGCTTGGCTTCGACGCTGGCGGGATTGCCCATGCGCCGCAGCGTAGCGGCGCGCCGGCTCCAGCCCAGCCGGGATTTCCCTCAGCGGCCGAGGGCGCCCAAGGCCTGTTCCAGGTCGGCCTGCAGGTCCTCGGTGGCTTCCAGCCCCACCGCCAGGCGCACCAGCACGCCCTTGTGCTTCCAGGTCCCCAGTTGCGCGCTGCGCATGGCGGGGATGTCGTAGGGCACCACCAGGCTCACCGGCCCGCCCCACGAGTAGCCGAGCCGGAACAGCTTCAGGGCGTCGCAGAAGGCGTCCACCGCCGCCGGCGCATGGCGCTCGTGGAAGACGATGGAAAAAAGGCCGGCCGCCAGCCCGTCCTCGCCGCACAGGGCGCGCCAGTGTTCGTGGCCCGGCGCACCCGGCAGCGCGGGATGCAGCACCTGCACGATCTCCTCGCGGCCGGCGCACCAGCGCGCGAGCTGCCGCGCGCTCTCGTCCTGCGCCCGGTAGCGCAGCGCGAGGCTGGGCAGCGAACGCAGCACCGCCTCGGCGTCGTTGCCGCCCACGCCCCAGCCCATGCGCATGTGGGTGAGCTTCAGGCGCTGGTGCAGGGGCTCGTCGCGCGTGACGATGGCGCCCATGAGGACGTCGCCGCCGCCGCTCGGGTACTTGGTCAACGCGTGCACGGAGATGTCGGCACCCAGGGTCTCGCCGCTGCCCGGCGCGAGGTCGAAGGCCTGGAAGGCGAGGCCGGCGCCCCAGGTGTTGTCCAGCGCGCAGGTCACGCCCTTGCGGCGGCAGATGCGCACCAGCTCGGGCAGGTCCGGGAACTCCATCGTCACGGAGCCCGGCGCTT
>NZ_DASSVG010000404.1:0-4834 GCF_035706265.1 Ramlibacter sp.
CGAGCACAAGGCCTATGTGCTGGGCGTGCAGATGATCTTCCAGAACCCGATGGCCTCGCTCAATCCGCGCATGCGGGTGCTGGACATCATCGGCGAGGCACCCGTGGTGCACGGCCTGGTTCCGGCCTCCGGCAAGGCCGATTACGTCGCGGGCCTGATGCGCCAGGTCGGACTGGATCCGGACTACGGCCAGCGCTACCCGCACCAGTTCTCGGGCGGCCAGCGCCAGCGCATCGGCATCGCGCGGGCGCTGGCGCTCAGGCCGCAGCTGATCGTCTGCGACGAGGCGGTGGCCGCGCTGGACGTGTCCATCCAGGCCCAGGTCCTCAACCTGTTCCTGGAACTGCGCCGCGCCTTGGGCCTGACCTACCTGTTCATCAGCCACAACCTGGGCGTCGTCGGCCACGTCTCGGACCGCGTGGTCATCATGTACCTGGGCCGCGTGGTCGAGGTCGCGCCCACGCAGACCATCTTCAGCCGCCCCAACCATCCCTATACCCAGGCCCTGCTGTCGGAGCTGCCGTCGCTGGACACGCACCGCCGCGACTACCAGCCGATCAAGGGCGAACTGCCGTCGCCGCTGCGCCCGCCCACCGGTTGCGCCTTCCACCCGCGCTGCCCGCATGCCATGCCGCGCTGCAGCGTGGAGCGGCCGGCACTGCGCACGCTGGCAGCCGGCCACACCAGCGCCTGCCACTTGAACGACATGGCTGCGTCCGCCCCCGAATGAGCACACCCGCCCCAAGTGAAGTAAACGCCGTCAAAGAACAAAGGACCCGCACCATGAGCACCATCGCCGAGATCGAGACCACGCACGAAGAGTTCACCATCCTGAGGCGCGACATCCATGCCCACCCGGAGCTGGCCTTCCAGGAGAACCGCACCTCCGACGTGGTGGCGGAGCGCCTGGCCAGCTACGGCATCGAGGTGCACCGCGGCCTGGGCAGGACCGGCGTGGTCGGCGTGCTGCGCGGCAGCAAGACCGCGGCAGGCCGCAAGCCACGCGCCATCGGCCTGCGCGCCGACATGGATGCATTGCCCATGCCCGAGCACAACCGCTTCGCCCATGCGTCCCGGCACGAAGGGCGGATGCACGGCTGCGGCCACGACGGCCACACCGCCATGCTGCTGGGCGCGGCCAAGTACCTGGCGAAGCACCGCGACTTCGACGGCATCGTCAACTTCATCTTCCAGCCGGCGGAAGAAGGAGGCAACGCCGGCGCCAAGGCCATGATGAAGGACGGCCTGTTCGAGAAATTCCCCTGCGACGAGATCTACGGCATCCACAACATGCCCGGCCTCCCCGTCGGGCACTTCGCCTTCCGCAAGGGGCCGACCATGGCGTCGAGCAACCGCTTCGACATCATCGTGCGCGGCACCGGGGGCCACGCCGCGCAGCCGCACAAGGCGGTGGACACCATCGTCATCGCGGCAGAAGTGGTGGGGGCGCTGCAGACGCTGATCTCGCGCCACAAGAACCCGATCGACGTGGCCGTGGTCAGCGTGACGCAGATCCACGCCGGCGACGCCTACAACGTCCTGCCCGGCGAGGCCGTGATCAAGGGCACCGTGCGCACTTTCAGCACCGAGGTGCTGGACGAGATCGAAAGCAACATGCGCCGCATCGCCGAGATGCTGCCCCAGGCCCATGGCGGCTCGGGCGAATTGAAGTTCCATCGCGCCTACCCGCCGCTGGTGAACTGGGACGCGCAGACCGAGTTCGCGATGAAGGTGGCGCAGGACGCCTTCGGGGCGGAGAACGTGGACGGCAACACGCCACAGCACGGCGGCGGCGAGGATTTCTCCTTCTACCTGCAGGAGGTGCCCGGCAGCTACTTCTTCCTGGGCAACGGCCAAGGCGCACACCGCGAGGAACAGTACGCGGGCATGGGGCCGTGCGAGCTGCACAACCCCAACTACGACTTCAACGACGCGCTGCTGCCGATCGGGTCCACGTACTGGGTGAAGCTGGTGGGGGCGTTTTTTGCGCGGTAGGACATGCGGGGCGAGCCACAAGCCCGGTGTTTCTGCGACCGCGGTTGACGTCTGATTGGCCGGGAGCGGGCATAGCACCCGATTGTTCTCCGGGTCGGAGTTGCCGCAGCCCCACCGGTGGGTGCATCGGGTCTTACGTTTCCGCTTTGCAGCGAAGGACTAAACCGCTCGCGCGGTAGGCGCTCCGCGCCAGGCCGGGTGCCTCATTTCTGAGTTGCTGTCACCGTCGACGGCGAGGCAATCCGCCTCGCCTCCGACGGGAGCAGGACCATGAGCTCATTGACGCCCAACGTGTCTCCACTGCGCCAACGCATGATCGAGGACATGCGCATGCGCAAGTTCAACGGCAAGACGCAGATCCACTACATCCGCGCCGTGCGCAGGCTCGCCGCCTTCCTCAAGCGATCGCCGGACACCGCCACCGCCGACGACCTTCGGGCCTTCCAACTGCACATGGTCGACACCGGCACGTCCCCGCCAACCATCAACTCCACGCTCAGCGGCTTGAAGTTCTTCTTCGATGTGACGCTGGGCCACGCCGAGTTGATGGTCAAGGTGCAGCCCGTGCACCAGCCGCGCCCCCTGCCAGTGGTCTTGAGCTGCGACGAGGTCGCCCGCTTGATCGCCGCGGCGCCGAACCCGAAGTACCAGGCGGCGCTGTCGGTGGCCTATGGGGCCGGACTGCGTGCCAGCGAGGTCTGTGCGCTGAAGGTCACCGACATCGACAGCGAGCGCATGACGCTGCGAGTGGAGCAAGGCAAGGGCCGCAAGGATCGCTATGCCATGCTCTCGCCCGTGCTGCTCGAGCGCCTGCGTGCCTGGTGGCGAGTGGGGCATGCGCAGGGCAAGATGCTGCCGGGCGGCTGGCTGTTCCCCGGGCTCAACCCCACGGACTCGCTGTCCACGCGGCAACTCAATCGCGCTGTCCACCTGGCCGCTGACGCCGCCCACATCGACAAGCGCGTGTCGATGCACACGCTGCGCCATTGCTTTGCCACCCATCTGCTGGAGCAGAAGGTCGACATCCGGGTGATCCAGGTGCTACTAGGCCACAAGCGGCTGGAGACCACCGCGCTGTACACCCACGTGGCTACCGAAGTGCTGCGCGCTGTGATCAGTCCGCTGGAGACATTGCCGTCGTCGTGATCCGGCTGCCGTGGCGCGAGCCGCCCTGGAAGTCGCCGACATCTTCCGCATCCACGGGCCCGCCTGGCGCGAGGCGCAGCGTGGCCACCTGAGCCTGGGCCAGCTCAAGGTCATGTCGGCCATCGAACAGTGCCGCAGCGCGGCACTGGGCGGGCATATCTTGCGCTGCGACGCCTGCGGCGCCGATCAGATCGCCTACAACTCCTGCCGCAACCGGCACTGCCCGAAGTGCCAGGCCAGCGCGGCCCAGCGTTGGCTCGAAGCGCGCACCGCCGACCTGCTGCCGGTGGAGTATTTCCACGTGGTCTTCACGCTGCCGGCGCCCATCGCCGACATCGCCTACTGCAACAAGGCCGTCGTCTACGGCCTGCTGTTCGACATCGCCGCCGAGACCCTGCTGACCATCGGCGGCGACCCCAAGCATCTTGGCGCGCGTCTGGGCGTCACGCTGGTCCTGCATACCTGGGGCTCGGCGCTGACGCACCACCCGCATGTGCACGGCGTCGTGCCCGGCGGCGGCCTGGCGAGCGACGGCAAACACTGGATCGCGTGCCGGCGCGGGTTCTTCCTGCCGGTGCGCGTTCTGTCGCGGCTGTTCCGTCGTCGCTTCCTCGAAGCACTGCAGCAGGCGCACCGCGCTGGTCGGCTGCAGTTCTTCGGCGAGCACACCACGCTGGCAGACGCTGACGTTTTCACCCGCTGGCTGGCACCGCTGCGGCAATGCGAGTGGGTGGTCTACGCCAAGCGGCCGTTCGCCGGGCCCGAAGCAGTGCTGGCGTACCTATCGCGCTATACCCACCGGGTGGCCATCTCCAACAGCCGCCTCATCGCGCTGGACGAGCGCGGCGTGACCTTCCGGTGGAAGGACTACCGCACCAAGGGTCGGACCCGCTACAAGGCCATGACGCTCGACGCGGGCGAGTTCATGCGCCGCTTCCTGCTGCACGTGCTGCCCGGCGGCTTCCACCGCATCCGTCACTACGGGCTGCTGGCCAACTGCAGCCGCAGCGCCAGCCTGGCGCTCGTGCGCCAACTGCTGCAAGTGCCGCCGCAAGATCCACCACCCGACGAGGATCCAGCGGACACGCCGCGGCCGACCTTCGTCTGCCCGCACTGTGGCCACGCAATGACCATCGTGCAGACCTTCACGCGCGGCGAGACGATCCGCGCGCCACCGCATCGGTCCACGTCATGACTGCTCTCTGTCGCCAGCGCAAACTGACTTCGTCGACGCTTCAAGCGCCGACACGGTCAGCTCGTGTTCGGCGCGCTGTTCCATCACGTCCTAACCTGTGCGCGAGCTTGTTGGCGGCGACGTTCCACACCAATGCCCGCACTCGCCCCGCCGCTGAGAGGTTGCGCCCCAATCGAGCGCACCTTCACCGCGCCACCATGCGCCTGCAATCGCCATAGCGCGAGCAGACACCGCGCCGTTCTCCGCGGTTTCCTCCCTCGAGGTTTGTCCGACACCTGCCCTCTACCCGTTGGGGTCACGGCATCGGCGCGCGCCCCCGGGCAGATGTCGAACAAACCTAAACGGTAGCGGTCGGTCGTATGTGGAAGCCCAGTGCACGGTCTCGTCCAATGCGGTCATTGACGCATCTTGCCTTGTAGAGCGCCGAACCACGCCAAGGGTTCGAAAGCGGACATGCGCCTACGTCACTGGGAACCTAGGGCTAACGTGATTCAAACG
>NZ_DASSVG010000405.1:0-4505 GCF_035706265.1 Ramlibacter sp.
GGAGCTCGCACGCGAGCTGAAGGCCCGCGTGGTGGTGGTCTCGGTGGTCGATCCGAGCCTCACGCCCGAGGGCATCGACGTGATCGAGTCCAACTACGTCGAGAACCAGGCCCGGAAGATCACCCGCACGCACGGCATCGATGCCGGCTGGGAGGTGCTGCATGGCGACCCGGAGAAGGCCATTCCCCAGTTCATGCGCAACTATCCCGCCTCCATGCTGGCCATGACCACGCGCGGACGCAGCGCGCTGCAATCCGCCCTGCTCGGGAGCGTGACGGCGGCGGCGCTGCGCGAAGGTGGGGTGCCGGTGTTCACGCGGCTGCCCTGAGCCGCGACCGACCCTCGGCGGCTGCACGGCAAGCCCGCGGCCGCCGGGCGCCTATGCGCCGACCAGTTCCTGCAATCTCGCCAGCGGCATCACGTCCGCGTACTTCGCCTGCAGGTCGAACAGGTTGGCCTGGTGCGGCTGCTCGTGGCGGTCGCCGCAGGCATCGGAGACCACGACCGGAATGAATCCGTGCTGGATGGCGTCGAGCGCGGTGGCCCGCACGCAGCCGCTCGTGCTCATGCCGGCGATCACCGTGCAGTCGATGCCCTGGGCCCGCAGCGTGCTCGCCAGCGAAGTGCCGAAGAAGGCGCTCGCGTACTGCTTGGTGACGACCGGTTCGCCCTCGGCCGGGGCCAGGCCGGAGGCGAACTCGCCCAGCGGATTGCCCTCGCAGAAGACCCGCAGGGCCGGGATCTTGCGGAAGAACACGCCGCCATCGAGGCCGCGGGCGTCGTAGCGCACGCGGGTGTGGCAGACGAGCCAGCCGCGCTTCCGGGCCCAATCCAGCAGCGCCGCGGCCTGCGCGAGCACCTCCGGCGTGTTGGCGAACAGCGGCGATTCGCGCTCGAAGTAGGCCCGCGCGAAATCCACCATCACGAGCGCCTGGCGCGTCCCGATGCCGAGGCTGGCGCCGAAGGCGTTCGAGGCCGCGTAGTTGAGGGCGAGTTCGTCCCGGTTCATTTCGATTCGGCCCGGTGCAGCGACTGCAGGATGGTGTTCTTCGCGGCGTGGATGTGGCTGCGCATCACGCTCACCGCCCATTCGCGGTCGTGGGCCTTGAAGGCGTCGATCAGTTCGCGGTGCTGGTAGAAGCTGCGCTGCATCTGCACGGCGTCGTAGCTGCGGAAGGTGCGGTGGACGATCGGCACCTCGATGGCCTTCGCCAGCAGTGCCACCGTCCTTTCCTGGCCGCTGGCCGCGGCGATGATGTCGTGGAAGCGGCGGTTCAGGCCGCCGACGCGCGTGGCGTTCTCCACCCCGGAATCCAGCCCGTTCAGCTCGATCTCCCCCTGGATGCGCTCCAGCTCCGCGATCTGCGCCGGCGCGATCCGCAGCGCCGCGTGGCCGCAGACGTCCGCTTCCAGGCTGGCGCGCAAGTTGAAGATTTCCAGGATCTGCTCGGTCGTCCAGCTGCGCACCACCGTGCCGCTGTTCGGCCGGGTGTCGATGTAGCCTTCGGCAGCCAGCATCCGCATCGCCTCGCGCACGGGCGTCCGCGACGAGGCGAATTCGTCCGCGAAGGCCTGCTCCGTGAGCCGGCGGCCCGGTTCGTAGGTGCCATCGAGGATGCGGCCCCGCACCACCGCATAGATGGCATGCGGCGCGGTGGACTTGAGGGCCGGGGCCCGGACGGAGAGATCCATGCGTTGTTCTTCAGTGGCGCTCGAGCAGCGTTCCGAACCCGGCGACGCGGTCCGGGATGCCGGAGGCCCGCAGGGCGTCCCAGTAGATCGCGGTGTTGATCGCGATCACCGGCTTGGCCAGCCAGTTTTCCGCCTGGGCGGCGAGGCGCGCCATGGCCAGGTTGGTTCCGACCTGGATGATGCCGTCGACGTCGTCACCGTCAAGCTCCTTGAGCGCCGCGCACAGCTGCGCCTCGCTCACGTGCGCGATGTGCACGGGGCTCGCGCATTTCAGCCCCTTGATCCGCTTCACGCGGTAGCCCGACTCCTCGAAGAAGCGTTCCACGTTGCGGTCGCCCACGGGCTGGTAGGGCGTGAGCACCGCGATGGTCTTCACGCCCAGGGCACGGAACGCCCGGTCGCAGGCCTCCGACCCCATCGAGACGGGCAGGCGCGTGCGCTCCTCCAGGTGCGCCTTCAGCTTGCGGCTGGCCTGCAGGCCGTCCCAGAAGGTCTCCGCCGAAATCCCGAGCACGAGGCGGTCCGGCTCGCAGGACATCACCGAATCCACGGCTTCGTCCTGCGCGGCGGCGATCAGTTCGATCAGGCGCTGGAAGTCCGCGTTGTCGTTCAGCGGGATGTTCGGGATGCGGATGCGGCTGATGTGGTTCGTCACGCCCACGGGCCGCATGGCGTCGAACTCCGGTTGCACCGAGGTGTTGGTCGAAGGCACGAGGACGGCGAACTTGTGCCGCCAGCCGAGCGAATCCGTCATTTCATCTCCTCCTGTTTCTCAGCGGATGCGTGCTGCGCGCTGCGGCGCAGCCAGGGCATGGCCCGGCCGCCGACCGGATAGCCGACCAGCGCCGAGGCGACGTCGACCGCGCGCACCAGCAGCGCGGGGTCGAGCCCGGTGGCGTGGCCCGTCTGCGTGCACAGCACCGCGAGGTCCTCCGTCGCCAAATTGCCGGCCGCCCCCGGTGCAAAGGGACAGCCGCCCAGGCCACCGATGCTGGCGTCGAAGCGGCGCACGCCCATGCCCAGTGCCTGCCAGGCGTTCGCCAGCGCCAGGCCCCGGGTGTCGTGGAAATGCAGCCCCACCCGCTCCACCGGAACCACCGGCAGGAGTTCATCGAGCACTTCACGCACGTCCACCGGCGATGCGGCCCCGATGGTGTCGGCGATCACGAGTTCGCCGGCGCCGGCATCGGCCATCGCCTGGGCCAGTTCGCGCACACGCGGAGCGGGCGTCCTGCCCTCGAACGGACACGCGAAGGCGACCGCCACGTAGGCGCGCGTCGCGAGCCCGTGGCTGCGCGCCTCCAGCAGCGTGGCCGTGCACTCGTCCAGCGCCTGCGCCAGGCCCATCCGGATGTTGCGCTGGTTCATCGTCTCGGTCGCCGAGAGCACGACGGCCACTTCGCGGCAGCCCGCCCGCAGGGCCCGCTCCAGCCCGCGCCGGTTCGGCACCAGCGCCGACAGCGCGCGGCCCGGCGGAACGCGCAGCGACGGCAGCAGATCGTCCGCGTCGGCCATCTGGGGCACGGCCTTGGGCGAGACAAAGCTCGTCGCCTCGATGGCCGGCAGCCCCGCCGCCCACAGCGCCTCGATCAGCGTCCGCTTGCCTTCGGTCGACACCGGCGCCTGCTGGCTCTGCAGGCCGTCGCGCGGCCCGACGTCGGTGATGACGACGCCCGCCATGCTCACAGCCCCCCGACGGCGGCGCTGCGCTCCAGTTCGTCCAGCTTCTCGGGGCCGTACCCGAGCAGGCCTTCCAGCACCGCGCGCGAGTCGCGGCCGACGCGGGCCGGGGGTGCGGTGAAGTAGATGTCGCTGGTCTGCGAGAACTTGATCGGCACGCCGGGCGTGGGCACGTCGACCCCGCTGTCCAGGCGCACGTTGCGCACCATGTCGCGGGCCCGCACCTGCGGATCCGCCAGCGCCTGGGCGAAGTCGTTCACCGGCGCACAGGGGATCCTCGCCGCACGCAGCTGCTCCAGCCAGTAGGCGGTCGGCTCCTTGCTGAACGCCTCGTCGATCATCCGGTCGATCTTCTCCTTGTCGCGCAGGCGCGCGGGCTGGGTGGCGTATTCCGGGTCGAGCAGCCCGGGCAGCGGCAGCATCTCGACGAAGCGCGCGAAGAAGGCGTCCCCGATGCACGCCACCACGACGTAACCATCTTTCGTGGTGTAGAGGTTGTAGGGCACGTGGACGAAGTGGCTGTTGCCGATGCGCTCCGGCACGTGGCCCGACATCAGGTACATGGTGGCCATGTAGTTCAGCAGCGAGACCTGCACGTCGAGCATCGAGACGTCGACATGCTGGCCGACCCCCGTGCGTTCGCGCGCGACCACGGCCGCCAGCACCCCCCTTGCACCGAAGATGCCGCCGCCGATGTCACCGATCGGGATGCCCGAGCGCGTGGGACGCGCGGCTGCGTCGCCCGTGATCGACATCCCGCCGCCCAGCGCCTGGACCACCTGGTCGAACGCCGGGCGATGGATGTCGGGGCCGGTTTCGCCGAAGCCGGTGACCGTGCACGTGATGATGCGCGGGTTGATCTTCGCCAGGGTGTCGTGGTCGATGCGCAGCCGCTTCGTGACGCCGGCGCTGAAGTTGTCGAACACCACGTCGGCATGGCGGACCAGGTCGTAGAACACCGCCAGCCCGGCTTCGCTCTTCATGTCGATGGAGACGCTCTCCTTGCCGCGGTTGAGGGTGAGGAAGTAGGCGCCCATGCCGTCGCGCGCGTAGTGGGGGCTGTCCGCCAGCAGTTGCCGGGTGCCCTCGCCCTTGCCGGGCGGCTCGATCTTGATCGTGCGCGCGCCCAGGTC
>NZ_DASSVG010000406.1:0-6144 GCF_035706265.1 Ramlibacter sp.
GAATTCCAGGTCTCCACGGTTCAGATTGGCCATACGTGCTCCTCGAGAAACGAACTTCGGCAGGCGTGTTCTTCTGGAGAGGGCAAAGCCTCTCCGCGCCCGCCACCAGGCAAGCAAGGGATTGCTGGTCGACCGGGCCAGCGACGGAGGGGAAAGGGGGCGTCCTCAGCGGACGCGCGGGTCAGCGCCGTCGGCGGCGCCGTCGGCTCGCGGTGAAGGCGAAGGACATGGAGGAACGCGCGCAGCCGGGCTCGGCCATCGCGCGGGTGCGGTCAACGCGGCAGGGCGCCGCGGGATCGGGAAGGGGCTCGGGCTGGGAGCCGTCCGGATCCTGACCTGCAACAAAACACAACGCAGCCCATCCTGAAGGGATACGCATTGGGACCTTCCTCTGGCCGGCCCACTTCGCCAGCCCTCTTCCGGATTACGAAATCGGTCCGAGCTCTCCCCCCGGCCGTTGTGTTGTTGAGGCGCCGGGAGCCCGAATCGTTACGTGTTTACTATTCGCGTAACAGCGTTGTAGGTCGAAACACGAATTACTGCTATCCCTATCCAATGTGCTTACATTCTGCTGACGAGCTGCTGTAACCAGATATTTGGCGGAATGCAACAGTTTGCGTGTTCTAAGTCATTGATTTAAATCAAACCCAGCTGCAAAACTCGCACTCCGGTCATCCGACGAACGGTAGATGGGGCTTACCCCAAGAGAGGGAGATCCGGCGTCGATTTGTTTGCGAGCGCGCTGCGCCGGAGCGCAATGGGGCGGAAACAAGGGGCCGCCAACGCCCCTGCACGCGTCGAAGCTAGCGCCGCGCGAACTCCGGCTGCTCGAAGTGCGCCACCCGCGTGGGCCGCCCCAGCACGCACACTTCGCGGAACTGGTAGAGGAATGCGGCCGTGGGCGCCGCGATCCAGCCTTGACCCACCGGCATGCGCAGCACGGGATGCACGCTGTCGGGGCAAGGCTCCAGCAGCGGCGCGTCGGTGCGCAGGAATTCGGCCAACGGAATGCGGTGGATGCTCGCGACTTCGCCAGCATTGGGCACCAGGCCGTGCGCGGCACCGCCCCACACCACCACTGGCGTGATGGCGAAGCCCGAGCGCGTCACGTAGTCGTCCAGGCGGCCCAGGATGGCCTGCGGCGGCAGTTGCAGGCCCACCTCCTCGTGCAGCTCGCGCAGCGCCGCCTGTTCCGGCGACTCGCCGGCGTCGATCCGCCCGCCGGGCAGGGCCCACTGGCCGGCATGGGCGCGCAGTCCGATGGCGCGGCGCGTGAGCAGGATGGCGGCCCGCGGGCTCCAGCCGGCCGGCGCGGGCAGGTCCTCGAGGTGGGCGCCGGTGCCTTCCTCCACCAGCGTCAGGGCGACGGCCGCAGGGTGCTGCGGCCCGCCGGCGGCCTGCAGGTGGACGAAGGCGGCGAGGGCTTCGCGGATGCGCGTGCGCAGCGGTTCGTCCAGCAGCATGGCCCGATTGTGGCCGCGCGGCCGCCCGCGCCTTGTGCGATCCGGCTCGCGAATCCCCGCCCGTGCGGTCCGCCCTTATCCTCGCAGGCTTCTGCCAACGAGCCTGCCATGCCCGATCGCCCGCCAGCCGCTGCCGCCGATGAGGGGGTGAGCGAAATCCTCGCCCCCGGCCGGCTCACGCTCGCGCAGATCCGCCGCCTGTGGGAGGCGGCGGAGCGGCCGCGCGTGCGGCTCGACCCCGCCTGCCGCGGTGCCATCCGCGCCGGCGCCGAGACGGTGCGCCGGGCCGCGGCCGGCGACGCGCCGGTCTACGGCGTCAACACCGGCTTCGGCAAGCTGGCCAGCACGCGCATTGCACCGGAAGACCTCGCCCTGCTGCAACTGAAGCTGCTGCGCTCGCACGCGGTGGGGGTGGGCGAGCCGCTGCCGGCGCGGGTGGTGCGGCTGGTGCTGCTGCTGAAGGCGGCGAGCCTCGCGCGTGGCCATTCGGGCGTGCGCGAGGAACTGGTCGACGCCCTGCTGGAACTGCACGAGCGCGGCGTCGTGCCCGTCGTTCCGGCGCAGGGCTCGGTCGGCGCCTCCGGCGATCTCGCGCCGCTGGCGCACCTGTGCCTCCCCCTGGTCGGCGAAGGCGAGGCCTTCGTCGGCGGCGAGCGACTGCCCGGTGCCCGGGCCCTCGAACAAGTGGGGCTGAAGCCGCTGCAGCTCGGGCCCAAGGAGGGCCTGGCCCTGATCAACGGCACCCAGGTCTCGACCGCGCTGGCGCTCGACGCGCTGCTGGCGGCCGACCGCCTGTTCGAGGCGGCGGTGATCGCCGGCGCGCTGACGCTCGACGCGGCGCGCGGCAGCGACGCGCCCTTCGATCCGCGCATCCACGCCCTGCGCGGGCAGCCCGGGCAGATCGACTGCGCCGCCGCCTACCGCGCGCTGCTGGCCGGCAGCGAGATCCGCCGCTCGCACCTGGAACACGACGACCGCGTGCAGGACCCCTACTGCCTGCGCTGCCAGCCGCAGGTGATGGGCGCCTGCCTCGACCAGCTGCGCTGCGCGGCGCAGGTGCTGCTGCGCGAGGCCAACGCCGTCACCGACAACCCGCTGGTGTTCGCCGACGACGGCGCCATGCTTTCCGGCGGCAACTTCCACGCCGAGCCGGTGGCGCTGGCCGCCGACGCCATGGCCGTGGCGATCGCGGAGATCGGCGCGATCGCGGAGCGGCGGGTCGCGATGCTGGTGGACACGGGGGTGTCGCGCCTGCCGCCCTTCCTGGCGCCGGAGCCGGGGCTCAATTCCGGATTCATGATCGTGCACGTCACGGCGGCCGCGCTGGCCTCGGAGAACAAATCGCTGGCGCATCCGGCCAGCGTGGACAGCCTGCCGACCTCGGCCAACCAGGAAGACCACGTGAGCATGGCCACGTTCGCCGCCCGCCGGCTGCAGCCGATGCTCGCCAATACGGCGCACATCGTCGCTGTCGAGTTGCTGGCCGCCGCCCAAGGGATCGAGTTCCTGCGGCCGCTGGCCAGCGCGCCGGCGCTCGAAGGTGTGCTGCGCCTGCTGCGCAGCGTCTCGCCGGCGATGCGGGGCGACCGCAGCCTGGCGCGCGACATCGAGGCGATCCACCACCTGGTGGCGGCCGGCGAGATCGGACGGGCGACCGAGCGCCACATCCCGGAACTGCACGCGCTGCGGCTGGCTTGAACCGCGTCGTCCCCGCGGATGGCCCGTTTTCCCGGGATGGAGCCGTCGTCCCCGCGCAGGCGGGGACCCGGAGCGGCGGGCCTCAGCCCGCCGAAGCCGGCAGGTTCGGCAGGGCGAGCGTGCCCAGGTCCCCGGGGAAGCGGTCGTCCAGGGCCGCCGAGACGCCCAGGCAGAGGAGGGCCGTCACGGCGGCGCGCTTCCAGGCGAAGCGCTGGACCAGCCGCTCGCGCAGCTTCGCCCCTGCCGTGGCAGGCGCGTGCGTCTCGTCCGCCTGGCTGCTGCTGCGGCGCCCGAGGGAGATGCACTCCAGCGCACCCTGCGCGACGAGTGAGGCGACCAGTTCGGCGGCCGCGGCGGGTTCCAGCCCGGTATGGGTCAGGAACCAGTTCGAGGTGACCGGGCCGACGGTCATGCGGCTGCAGGCCCCGAGCACCCGGGCGGTGCGGAACCGGTCCGGGATCTGCGGCCATTGCTTCAGCCGATAGGCATGGCTTCCGTCCACTGCGTCCTCCTCCGGGCTGTTCTGGGGCCGGTACATCTGGTTTCTTCCCTTACGACAGGGAGCAGTCTGCCTCCTGCGGTCGGGCTACGCCAGATGAAGGATGCCTAGGGGGTACTGGGCAGTTTCTTATGGCTGGGTGGGAGCGCGGGAAAAATTGGCGCCGCCAGCGCTGGTGCGCTGATCGCTGGGCTTTCGCTGCGCTGCAGCGCCAGCCTACCCGTGCCGCCTACGCGCCGGCTGCCGGGGCGAGTTCCACGGCCTGCCGGAGCGCCTCGACCAGGCTGCGCTCGTCGGCGATGCCCTGGCCGGCGATGTCGAAGGCCGTGCCGTGGTCCACCGAGGTGCGGACGAAGGGCAGGCCCACGGTGACGTTCACGCCGGCGTCCAGGCCCAGCACCTTGACCGGCCCGTGGCCCTGGTCGTGGTACATCGCGACCACCAGGTCGAAGTCGCCGCGGATGGCGC
Organism: Ramlibacter sp.; assembly: GCF_035706265.1. GTDB lineage: Bacteria > Pseudomonadota > Gammaproteobacteria > Burkholderiales > Burkholderiaceae_C > Ramlibacter. Next base: position 4,129 of record NZ_DASSVG010000406.1, read on the forward strand.
GGTAGAAGAGGGTGTCGGCCGGCAGCGGGCCCTGCACGTCCCAGCCGCGGGCGCGGCAGGCCGCCACGGCGGGCTCGATCTTGCGCGGCTCCTCGCCGCGGCCGAACAGGCCGTTCTCGCCCGCATGCGGATTGATGCCGCACACGCAGACCTTCGGCGCCGCGATGCCGGCGCGCTGCAGCAGCGTGTAGCCGCGGGCGATGGTGCGCTCCACCAGCCCCGGCTCGATGCGCTCCACCGCCTCGAGCAGGCCGATGTGGGTCGTCACGTGGATCACCCGCAGCCGCGGCGCCATCAGCAGCATGGAGACCTCGGGCGTGCGGGTGAGCTCGGCCAGCAGTTCCGTGTGGCCCGGATAGCGGTGACCGGCGGCGTGCAGCGCCTCCTTGTTCAGGGGCGCCGTGCAGATCGCGCCGAGCTCGCCCGCCTGCGCCAGCCGCACCGCCTCGGCGATGTAGGCGTAGGCGGCCGCGCCGCCGGCGGGCGCCAGGCGGCCGAAGGGCAGGTCGCTGGTCCGCGCGCCCACCCGGAGGCAGTGCAGCACGCCGGGCGCGGGGCGCACTTCGGCGCAGCGCTGCACCTCGCGCACCTGCACGGCACTCTTGGTGAGTTGCGCCGCCTGCCGCAGCCGGTCGGGGTCGCCCAGGACGACCGCAGCGATGTGCTGCTGCACGTCCGGGCGCGCCAGGGCCTTGGCGATGACTTCGGGGCCGACGCCGCACGGGTCGCCCATGGTGATGCCGATCAGGGGGTGGGTCATTCCTTGCGGTCCTCGGTAGCCTTGCTGCCGCCGACGGCGCGCAGGTGGCGCAGCACGCGCACCAGCGACTGGCTGTCGCCGAAGCCGCCGGCCTTGGTGACGACGAAGCGGGTGCCGTCGCGGCTGAGGCAGATGCCGGGCTCGAGCTCGCCCAGCACCTGCAGGCGTTCGACGCCCAGGCGGTCGAGCACGGCGCGTGCCGTGTCGCCGCCGGTCAGCACCAGCGTGGAGGCATGTTGCAGCAGCGGCAGCGCCGCCTCGGCCATGCGCTGCACCAGCGCGCGCGAGGAAGCGGCCGGCGCATGGCCGGTGACGGCCAGCACCACGGGATCCCCTTGTTCCGCGTGGGCCCGCGCCGTGGCGACGGTCTGCGCCACCGCGTCCGTCGATTCGAACCAGTCTGCGGGGTCCAGCCGCGCCACGTGCAGGTCCGGCTGGGCCGCGAGCTCGTCGACCTGCTGCGTGGTCACCGGCGAGAAGCTGCCGACCAAGGTCACGATGGGCGGATGGTCGCGGCTGGGCGCGAGCATGGGGTGTTCGGGGCCGCCTGCCTGCAGCAGCTCGGTGGCCAGCGCCTTGCACAGGCCGGCCGCACCCGTCGCGAGCAGCTGCACGCTGCGCGAGACGATCACGATCGCCAGCGCCAGCCGCCTCAGCTCCTCCGCGTCGGCGGCATCCACCGCGACGACGCGCGTGCCGCGTTCCAGCACCGACAGCAGTTCCCGGGCGAGGCTGGCGGCCGTCTGGGCCGGCGCCGGGCGCAGCAGCAGGGCCGCCTCGTCGATCGGCGCCAGCAGCTTCATCAGGTTCACCGGCAGGCCGGCGGCGTCGCGCCGGGGCTGGCCGTGCACGTGCAGCACGCCGTCCTTGAGCGTGCGTCCCTGGGTCGGCAGCGCGGGGCAGACGATGGCGGCCTGCACCGCACCGGGCACCTCCAGCACGGCCCGCAGCTCCTCGGCGACGTGGCCGCGCAGGGTGGAATCGATCTTCTTGAACAGCAGCTCGCCGCCCACGCGGCGCGCGCTCGCGGCGCGCACGATGGCGCTGACGCGCTCGACGGCCACGGCGGCATCCTGGGCGCGGGTGTCGCTGTCCACCACCCAGCTGCCGCTGTCCGGCAGCGGGCCCTTCACCACCAGGGGTGCGGGGCTGGCCGAGGCCTGCGCGAGCGCCGCCGCGCATTCGGCGGCGCCCGAAAGATCGTCGGCAATGACCTGCAGGCAACGGGGCATGGGGAGGCTCGCGACAGCTGTTCG
>NZ_DASSVG010000407.1:0-2111 GCF_035706265.1 Ramlibacter sp.
CTGCGCCAGCTCGGCGAGCACGCTGCGCGCGAGTTCGACCGCGTCGCCCTGCGCCAGCGCGGCCGGCACGGCGCGCACGGCAAGGGTCTTCGGCGTGAAGGGCGTGACCTGCAGGCCGAGGGTTTCGAGGGTGGCCTGGCAGGCCTCCGCCGTGGCCACTTCGGCCGGCGTGGCGGCGAAGGTGACGGGGATCAGCAGCGGCTGCGAGCGGATCGCCTGTGCGTCCATCTGGGTCTTGAGGCGCTCGTAGACGATGCGCTCGTGGGCGGCGTGCATGTCGACCACGATCAGGCCCTGGGCGTTCTCGGCCAGGATGTAGATGCCGTGGAGTTGGGCGATGGCTTTGCCGAGGGGCCATTGGGGTGACGAAGGAACCCCGCCTTCGCTGCGCTCGCCGAGCGCTGGGCTTCCTGCGTCAGCCCAGCCTACGGGGGCGTCAGCCTCGCCGGCGCGAGTGTCACCCCAGAGCGCCCCCAGATCCTGCACCGCCTCCCCCACCCGCGGCGCGAACGCAATCCCCGGCTGCCGCCACGCCGGCGCCGGTGCGGGCTGCGCCGGCGTCGGCGACAACGCGAGCGGCGGCTGCGCGGGCTGCGAACCCGCCGCTGCGGCCCGCGGCGCCGACAACGCCGACTCCACCGCATGCCGCACCGCCTGGTGCACCTCGCGGCCGTCGCGGAAGCGCACCTCGATCTTGGTCGGGTGCACGTTCACGTCCACCCGGGCCGGATCGATCTCCAGGTGCAGCGCATAGACCGGCTGGCGCTGGCCGTGCAGCAGGTCCTCGTAGGCGCTGCGCGCCGCATGCGCGATCACCTTGTCGCGCACGTAGCGGCCGTTGACGTAGGCGAACTGCCAGTCGGCGCGCGCGCGCGCCGCATCGGGAATGCCCGCGCGGCCGCGCACGCGCAGCGGCCCCGCGGCGTGGTCGATGGCGACGCTGTTGGCGAGGAACTCCTCGCCCAGCACGTCGGCCAGGCGCTGGTCGCGGCTGGCGGGCCGCCACTGCTCGCACAGCTTGCCTTCGTGCCAGACGGCGAAGCCCACGTCGGGGCGCGCCAGCGCGTGGCGGCGCACGGCCTCCAGGCAGTGCGCGAATTCGGTGGCGTCGGTCTTGAGGAACTTGCGCCGCGCCGGGGTGCTGAAGAACAGCTCCTTCACTTCCACCGTGGTGCCGGTGGCGCGCGCGGCCGGCCGCAGCTCGCCGCTGGCCGCATCGAGCAGGAAGGCGCTGGCCTGGCCGGCCGTGCGCGAGAGCAGGTGCAGCTCGGAGACCGAGGCGATCGCCGCCAGCGCCTCGCCGCGGAAGCCCATCGTGGCCACCTGCTCCAGCTCGGCCAGCGAGGCGATCTTGCTGGTGGCGTGGCGCTTCAGCGCCAGCGGCAATTCCTCGCGCGCGATGCCGCAGCCGTCGTCCTCCACCGAGATCAGGCGCACGCCGCCGGCCAGCAGCCGCACAGTGACCTGGCTGGCACCGGCGTCGAGGGCGTTGTCCACCAGTTCGCGCACCACGGAAGCGGGGCGCTCCACCACCTCGCCGGCGGCGATCTGGCTCACCAGCTCGTCGGGCAGCTCGCGGATCGGCCGGCGCGGCGCGGGGGAGAGGACGGCGCTCATCGCCGGCATTGTAGGAGCGCGCGCCCGGCGATAATCGCGCCCCATGGACCTGGTGATGCTGCTGGTCGACTTCATCCTGCATGTCGACCGCTACCTCGAGAATTTCGTGACGAATTACGGCGCCTGGGTCTATGCCCTGTTGTTCCTCGTCATCTTCGTGGAAACGGGCGTGGTGGTGATGCCCTTCCTGCCCGGCGACTCGCTGCTGTTCGTGGTGGGCGCGCTGTGCGGCGTGGGGCTGATGGACTATCCGCTCTCGGTGGCGCTGCTGATCGCCGCGGCGGTGCTGGGCAACCAGAGCAACTACACCATCGGGCACCACTTCGGCCCGCGCGTGTTCCAGTGGGAGCACTCGCGCTTCTTCAACAAGCACGCCTTCGAGCAGGCGCACGCCTTCTACGAGAAGTACGGCGGCATCACGATCGTGCTGGCCCGCTTCATGCCCTTCCTGCGCACCTTCGCGCCCTTCGTGGCCGGGGTGGCGCAGATGACGC
>NZ_DASSVG010000408.1:0-2948 GCF_035706265.1 Ramlibacter sp.
GTGCGGCACGCTGGCCAGCGCCTCGGGCTCGTCGATCAGGCGGTCGAGGAAGCGGTTGTCCCACTCGCGGTTGATCAGGCCCGCGCGCGGGCCCTGCAGCTGGTGGCTCATGCCGCCCGTGCCCCAGATCTGCACGTTCAGGTCTTCGTCGAAGCTCTCCACCGCCTTGCGGATCGCCTGCCCCAGGCGGAAGCAGCGCATGCCGCTCGGCACCGGGTACTGCACCACGTTGACGGCGAAGGGAATCACCTTGAAGGGCCACGCCTGCGGCTGTCCGCACAGCAGCGACAGCGGCACGGTGAGGCCGTGGTCCACGTCCATCTTGTTGACGATGGTGAGGTCGAAATCCTGCTGGATCACCGAGTGCGCGATGTGCGAGGCGAGCTCGGGATGGCCTTCCACCTTGGGCACGGGCCGCGGCCCCCAGCCCTCGTCGGCCGGCTTGAATTCGGCCGCGGTGCCGATCGCGAAGGTGGGGATGATCTCCAGGCTGAAGGCCGTGGCGTGGTCGTTGTAGACCAGGAACACGACGTCCGGCTTGTTCTCCTTCATCCACTGCCGGGAGAACTCATAACCGCCGAAGACCTTCTGCCAGTACGGCTCCCCGGTCTTGCCCAGGTCCATGGCCGCGCCGATGGCCGGCACGTGCGAGGTGTAGACGGATGCGGTGATGCGCGCCATTACTTGCTGTCCTTCTGTTCGCGGCCCCAGGTGGCCGGACGGCCCCCGCCGACCATCATGTCGCGGTAGGCCTCCTCGCTCATGCCGGTCATGGAGCCGGCCATCTGCTGGAAGCTCTTGCCGTCGGTGGCGCCGACCTTGGCCAGGAAATAGATGTTGCCGCCCAGCGCGATGCAGCGATTGAGGTCGCGCGCCAGCACGGCCTGCTTCTGCTCTTCGCTCATCGGCCACTCGTCGAGGTACGCGCGCTCGTCCTTCTTGAAGCGCTCGCGGTTCTCGGCCTTCATCAGCGACATGCAGAACTGGTTGAGCCAGTAGCCCTTGCGGCTCTGGTCGGCGTCGAAGATCGTGGTGCCGGGGATGTCGGCGTACGGTTTGTCCAGTGGCATCGGCCTGCTTCCTCTCATTGCGCGCAGGCGAAGCTGCCTGCCGCGTTCATGTCGCCGCCGCGGTAGCGCGGCACCTGTGGCCACTCGCACAGCGGCCGGGCGCGCCGCACCGTGAACGGCGGCTTCGCATCCTGTTCGACCAGCACCAGGCCCGCCGGTGCCCGGCCCTGCTCCACCCAGGCCACGAGGGCCGGGAACAGGTCCGCCTGGGCGGGCGCGCCGGTGCCCACGTGGTCCACGTTGGGCGCCGTGTAGAGCTTGAAGAAGCCGTCGACCTTCGCGCGCCCCATGCGCTGCACCACGGCATCGTGGTACTCGATGCCGGCATACGGGCTCTGCGCGTAGTCGCCCATGTTCTCCAGCACGATCAGCTTGCCGCCGCGCGCCTGGAAGGCCGACAGGTCCGGATTGGTCGCGTCCATCATCTCGGACACCTCGCGCACGCGCTGCGCATGGTCGGCGGCCTTGTAGTTGCGCAGGTCGGGGCTGGGCGTGCGGGCATAGAAGTACTTGATGGCGCCGCCGCCGTAGAACCAGGCGATGCCGTTGGCCTGCACCGGCGGGAAGGCCGGCGGCTCGCTGCCCGTCCACCACGCCTGCCAGCCGCCGGTGGGCCCGTGCGCGGGAATGGCTTCGCCGCTGGGCCCGCGGCCGGGATAGCTGCGCAGGCCGTTGGCCAGTTCCATGCCGAGGTCCACGCGCGAGTGCAGGGCCTGCACGGCACGGACCTGGGCTTCGGTGAGGCAGGTGTCGGTGGGGGCGCCGGTGCAGCGCAGCTTCGCCACGTCGAAGCGGCTGCGGCAGCCGACCGGGTCGGAGACGATGCCGTCGGCCGCGCCGTCGATGCCGTCGCAGGCCGCGAGCACCGCGTCGTGCACCAGCTTCACCTGGGCCGGATTCATCCCGCCGCCGTCGGCCAGCGCCAGGCCGTCGCGCAGGCCCGCGTGCTGCAGCCCCGTCCAGTGGATCACCGGCACGCGGCTGAAGATGCCGTCGAAATCGGCGGGGTAGCGCTGCGCCATGGCCAGGCCTTCGCGCCCGCCTTCGGAGCTGCCGACGAAGTACAGCTTCTCGGGGCTGCGGCCGTACGCCGTGCGCATCAGCACCACCGCCACGTCGCGCACCTTCTTGTACGAGGCGTGGGCGAAATTGAGCAGCGCCTCGCTGTTCAGCGCGAAGGCCTGCGGCGCCTGGCCGACGCGGTTCTGGTGGCCCGAGTCGGTGCCGTAGGTCACGTAGCCCTGCGCCAGCGGCGCCGGCGCGTCGTAGCGGGACGCCGGCAGCAGCGCCTCGCCCGAGACCAGCGTGCCGTTGAAGCCGCCGCCGCCGTACTGCACCGAGCGGCCGTTCCACTGCACCGGCAGGTTCACCTGGAAGTGGATCGAGGGCGCGTTGCCATCGAGCGGCGCGATGCGGCCCAGGACCTTGCAGCGTTGCGGCAGGGCCGGGCGGATGCCGCCGGCCGGCGTCGGCGCGCCCGCGGTGAGCGTCATCTGGCTGGCCGGCAGCAGTTCGGCCGAGTCGATGGCGGCGTTGCCGCCGGGAAAGGCGATCGCCGAGGCGGGGATGGTCTTGTGCGCGAAGGAGGCGCAGGTGGCCTGCGGGTCGCCCGCCATGGCGATGCGGCTCGGCGCGGGTGCGGGCGCCGCCGCAGGAGCAATACCGGGCGCAGACACGGGCGCCGGCACCGTCGCACAGCCCCCCAGCAGGGCCAGTCCCGCGAACACGAGGCGACGCCCCATCCTCAACCGCCCTCCACCTCTTCCGGCCAGTACAGCCGGTTCGGGTTCTCCACCAGCAGCTTGCGCTGCAGCTCCGGCGTGACGGCGATGTGCGGGATGAAGTCCACCAGCAGGCCGTCGTCGGGCATGTGGTTCT
>NZ_DASSVG010000409.1:0-4050 GCF_035706265.1 Ramlibacter sp.
TCACAGTTGCCGGCCGGCCCGGCGCAGGGTCGTGGTGACGGGCTCGGCGATGTACTGCAGGGCCGTCTGCTTGGTGCCTTCGATATAGACCTCGGCCGACATGCCGGCCTGCAGCTTGAAATCGCGGATGGTGGCGAGCGACTCCGGGTCGGCGACGATGGAGGCGGTGTAGTAGGGTTCGCCGGTGTGCGTGTCGACCAGCCGGTCGGCCGAGACGTAGGCGACCTTGCCCTGCACCATCATGCTGTTGCGGTAGCGCAGCGCCGTGAACTTCAGGCGCGCGAGCTGGCCGACGTGCACGTTGGCGATGTCCTCGGGCCGCACGCGCGCCTCCACCATCAGCTGGGTGTCGCTCGGCACGATGTCCGCGATCGGGTCGCCGGGGCGCACCACCGCGCCCGGCGAGGCGACCTTCAGGTCGATGATCTCGCCGCTCACGGGGGCCACCACCACCTGGCGCTTCGCCGCGTCCACCGACTTGCGCAGCTCCTGTTCGACTTCGCTCAGGCGCTGCGTGGTCTGCTTCAGCTGGTCGCTGGCTTCGCGCACGTAGTCGTTGCGCAGCGACTGGATCTTCAGGTCCAGGTCCACCAGGCGCTGGGAGGCGCGGGCGAGCTCGGTGCGCCGCTCCTCCAGCTTGGCGGCGTAGTCGATCACCACCGCTTCGAGCTGCGAGACGCGGCTCGGCGAGATGAAGCCTTCGCCGATCAGGCGGCGGTTGGCTTCGAGGTCGCTGCGCTGCAGCTCCAGCGACTTCTGCGCCTTCTCGATCTGCGCCTTGATCGCGGCGATCTCCTGCTCCACCCCTTCGCGCTGCGTGCGCATCAGGGCGGAGCCGCTGTCCAGGCCGTGGCGGCGGGCGCGGAACAGGGCCGCCTCCTTCTGCAGCGCTTCTTCGATGCGCGGATCCTTCTTCGCCGCAGCCAGCAGGTCGGCCGGGAAGGCCAGGCGGGGCGCCACGCCCTGTTCGGCCTCCAGGCGCGCCAGCGCCGCGCGTTCGACCAGCACCCGGTAGTCCAGGCGGTTGCGGTCGGCGTCCACGCTCACGTCGCCGAGCACCAGCACCGGATCGCCGGCCTGCACGTGCTGGCCGTCGCGCACCAGCACCTCGGCGACCACGCCGCCTGCGAGGTGCTGCACGGGGCGGCGGTTGAGGTCCACCTTGACGACGGCGGGCGCCACCACCGCCATCGCCAGCGGCGCCAGGCCCATCCAGAGTCCGATCGGCAGCAGCGCGCCGAGGACGATGCAGGTGCCGGCGCGCACCAGGCGGCGCGCGTGCTTCTCGCTGCTGCTCGGGCCGGCGGCAGCCCGGAGGGAGAGGGTCGGGGTCTTGGTCGCGGTCTTCATGTCTCGGGCCTCCTCGGTGGCGTCAAGCGGCCTTGCGGTCCACCAGGGCCTGCGCCTGGCGCTGCATTTCCTTCATGACTTCGGCGGCGGGGCCGAACTGCTGGATGCGCCCGGCGGCCAGCAGCATGATCTTGTCGACGTGCGCGATCAGCGACGGGCGGTGCGTCACCACGACCGTGGTCACGCCGGCCTGGCGCAGGGCGGCCATCGCCTGCGCGAGGGCGGCCTCGCCGGCGCCATCCAGGTTCGAGTTGGGCTCGTCCAGCACCACCAGCTGCGGCTTGCCGTAGAGGGCGCGGGCCAGCGCTACGCGCTGGCGCTGCCCGGGCGAGAGGCGCGCACCGTGTTCGCCCACCTGCGTGTCGTAGCCTTGCGGCAGCGCCAGGATCATCTCGTGCGCGTTGGCGCGCGTCGCGGCATCGACCACTTCCTTCGCGTCGACCTGGTCGAGGCGCGCGATGTTGTCGGCCACCGTGCCGTCGAACAGTTCCACGTCCTGAGGCACGTAGCCGATGTGCGGGCCGAGCGCGTCGCGCTTCCAGTGCGACAGGTCGGCGCCATCGAGGCGCACGCGGCCGGTGTTCGGCGCCCACACGCCGGTGAGCAGGCGCGCCAGCGTGGACTTGCCGGCGGCGCTGGGGCCGAGGATGGCCAGCGCCTCGCCGGGGGCGATCTGGAAGCTGATGCTGGAGAGCACGGGCGTCTCCACGCCCGGCGGCCGGAACGACACGTTCTCGGCGGCCAGCCGGCCTTCGGGGCGCGGCAGGGTCAGGTGCGGCTCTTCGCGCGCGAAATCCTGCGACAGTTCGACCAGGCGGCCGTAGGCGGCGCGGGCCTCGATCAGGACGCGCCAGCTTCCCACCAGCTGTTCGACCGGCTGCAGCGCCTTGCCCAGCAGGATGCTGGTGGCGATCATGATGCCGGGCGAGGCCTGCTGCGTGAGCACCAGCCAGGCGCCCAGCGCCAGCATCAGGATCTGGATCGCCTGGCGGGCGAACTTCGTCAGCGCCGTGAAGGCGACGGTGCTGCGGCCGACGCTGATCTGCGTGCTGGCGATCTGGTCCTGCAGCGTGCGCCAGCGCGCCAGCAGGCGGTGCGTCATGCCCAGCGCCTGCAGGATCTCGGCATTGCGCAGCGAGTTCTCGACGTACTGGGAGGCGCGCCGGCCCTCCTTCTGCAGGTCTTCGAGCGCACGGCGGCTCAGGCGGTCGTTCAGCCAGGCCAGCGTGACCATCACCACCGTGGAGAGCACGGCGCCGATGCCCAGGAAGGGGTGGAACATCCAGATCACCGCGACGTACACCACCAGCCACGGCGCGTCGAACAGGGCGATCAGCGCGTTGGCGGAGAACATGGTGCGCAGGGCCGCCACGTCGCGGATGCCGTCGGTGCGGGTGCCCGGCACGCGCGCGGCCCGCTCGACGATCGCGTGCACCACGGGCGGCGACAACTGTTCGTCGAGCAGGTTGCCCAGCAGGTTCTGCACGCGGGTGCGCACGTAGTCGAGCAGCAGCAGGATGCCCAGCGCGACGCCGGTTCCGATCAGCAGGACCAGCAGCGTCTCCTGGCTGTTGGTCGAGATGACGCGGTCGAAGATCTGCAGGGAAAAGAAGGCGGGGACGAGGAACAGCAGGTTGATGACGAAGGAGAACACCGCGATGCCGACCATCAGCGGGCGCAACAGGGACCACAGGGATTTCATGGGAGTTCTCCTCCGTCCTCGGGTGGGTGGGTGGATGGCCGCTTACTGCACGGGGTCGTCCGAACCGGGGTGGCCGGCTGCGGTTTCCAGCGCCTTCACCCGGCGGCGCAGCTGCTCGATGGCGATCGCCTGCTGGCCGTAGCTGCGCGTGAGCTGCCGGGTGAGGTCGGCCAGGCCGTCGATGGCGCTGGCCAGTTCGTCCCGCTTGCCCTTCACCTGCTGCGTCCGCGCCAGCACCAGCGCCGCCACTTCGCGCGGATCGGTGACCGCGCGCATCGCCGGCTGTTGCTGCGCAGGCGCAGCAGACGCCGCTACAGCGCCCGGTTTGACCGTCTCGGTGGTAGTGGAATGCTCGTTCATGACTACTGCTCCTTCAGGGGTGGTGTGCGGCCCCCCACGGACCGGGATTGGTCCGTGGGAAAGCTGCGTCGGGATCTCAGGCCAGGATGAAGTCGGACTGCGTGATGGCGTTGGCGCCGACGCCGGTGACGCCGAACAGCTCGATGGAGCCGCCTGCGACGGACACCAGCGTGTCCAGCGTCCCGTCGAGGTTCAGGTCGCTCACCGAGATGCCCACGCTGGCACCGAAGTTCGCCGCCGTGATGCCCAGCGCGGAGAGGTCCATCAGGTCCTGCCCGCCGGTGGCGTTGGCGTCGAAGCCGGTGATGTTGTCGTTGCCGAAGCCCGCCTGGAAGACGAAGACGTCGTTGCCGATCCCGCCGTCGAGCGCGTCGTCACCAGCGCCGCCGATCAGCCGGTCGTTGCCGGTGCCGCCGAGAAGGGTGTCATTGCCGCCGTTGCCTACCAGCGTGTCGTTGCCCAGGCTGCCGTTCAACGTGTCGTTGCCGCTGCCTCCGGTGAGCACGTTCGCTGCGCCGTTGCCGGTGCCGTTGAAGTTCCCCACGCCGATAAACGTGAGGTTCTCCACGTCGATGTCACTGATCGTGTAGGTCGAGGCAAGGGAGCGCACTTCGTCCGTGCCTTCGCCGGCCGCTTCG
>NZ_DASSVG010000410.1:0-2844 GCF_035706265.1 Ramlibacter sp.
CCAGTCGAAGGGCTTGGTCACCACGCCCACCGTCAGGATGCCCATCTCCTTGGCCACGCGCGCGATCACAGGCGCCGCGCCGGTGCCGGTGCCGCCGCCCATGCCGGCGGTGATGAACAGCATGTGCGCGCCGGCGATGGCGTCGCGGATGTCCTCCACCGCGGCTTCGGCGCACTCGCGGCCCTTCTCCGGCTTGCTGCCGGCACCCAGCCCCGTGCCCCCCAGCTGGATCAGCTTGTGGGCCGTGCTGCGCGTGAGCGCCTGCGCATCGGTGTTGGCGCAGATGAATTCCACGCCCTGCACGCTGCGCTCGATCATGTGGGCCACGGCGTTGCCGCCGCCGCCGCCGACGCCGATCACCTTGATCTGCGTGCCCTGGTTGAACTCCTCGACTTCGATCATTTCGATGCTCATGTGATTCTCCTGACTCTTGCAGTTGCCACTGACGAATGCTTGTTGGATGGAACGCTTAACGCGCAAGGGGCGGATCGGTGCACCGCCAGCGCTCCTTTCTCGGGGGCGAGCCCCGCGCGAGCCAGATCTTGTAGCGCGTCATGGCCTAAAAGTTTCCTACGATGAAGTCGCGGATGCGGCCGAAGGCGGTCTTCACCGAGCCGTGCTTCTGCGCCACGCGGGCCCCGCGCATCCGCGCGAGCCGCGCCTCCTCGAGCAATCCCATCACGGTGGCCGCGCGCGGCTGCGCCACCATGTCGGCGAGCGCCCCGTTGAAGCGCGGCACGCCGCGGCGCACCGGCTTCAGGAAGATGTCCTCGCCCAGTTCCACCATGCCGGGCATCACGGCGCTGCCGCCGGTGATCACGACGCCGGAGGACAGCACCTCCTCGTAGCCGGACTCGCGGATCACCTGCTGCACCAGCGAGAAGATCTCCTCCACGCGCGGCTCGATCACGCCGGCCAGGGCCTGCTTGGACAGCATGCGCGGGCCGCGGTCGCCCAGGCCCGGCACCTCCACCTGCTGCTCGGGGTCGGCCAGCAGCTGCTTGGCGTAGCCGGACTCCACCTTGATGTCCTCGGCGTCCTTGGTCGGCGTGCGCAGCGCCATCGCGATGTCGCTCGTGATCAGGTCGCCGGCGATCGGGATCACCGCCGTGTGCCGGATCGCGCCGCCGGTGAAGATCGCCACGTCGGTGGTGCCGGCGCCGATGTCGACGCAGGCCACGCCCAGTTCCTTCTCGTCGTCCGACAGCACGGACTGCGAGGTGGCCAGCGGGTTGAGCAGCAGCTGCTCCACCTCCAGCCCGCAGCGGCGCACGCACTTGATGATGTTCTCGGCCGCGCTCTGGGCGCCGGTGACGATGTGCACCTTCGCCTCCAGCCGGATGCCGCTCATGCCGATCGGCTCCTTCACGTCCTGGCCGTCGATCACGAATTCCTGCGGCTCCACCAGCAGCAGGCGCTGGTCGGTGGAGATGTTGATGGCGCGCGCCGTCTCGACCACCCGCGCCACGTCGGCCGGGGTCACCTCGCGGTCCTTCACCGCCACCATGCCGCTCGAGTTGATGCCGCGGATGTGGCTGCCCGTGATGCCGGTGTAGACGCGGGTGATCTTGCAGTCCGCCATCAGCTCGGCTTCCTTGAGCGCCTGCTGGATGCTCTGCACCGTGGCGTCGATGTTGACCACCACGCCGCGCTTGAGGCCCGTGGCCGGCGCGATGCCCAGGCCGGCGATCTTCAGTTCGCCGCCCCCGAGCACCTCCGCCACCACGGCCATGACCTTGGCCGTGCCTATGTCCAGGCCGACGACGAGATCCTTGTAATCCTTCGCCATCCTCGTTCTTCCTCAGTTCCTCTGCGTGCGCGACTCGGTGGTCGCGACGCCCCTCAGCCTGACTGCATAACCGCCCGTGTGACGCAGGTCCGCCGTCACCAGCGCCTCCGGCCTGCGCCCGTACTTCGATGTCACCTGCGTGAGCGTGCGGGCGAAGCGCTCGCCGCGCGCCAGCACCTCCTGCGGCGTGCCGCGCCCCAGCTCCACCACCGCGCCGCTATCGAGCTGCACCGTCCAGCCGCCGCGGCCGGTGAGCACCACCTGCTCCACCGACAGCTCCAGCGGCTGCAGCAGCGGATCGAGCGCGCGGTACATGGAAAGCACCTGCGCCGCCGAGCCCTCCGGCCCCGCCAGCCGCGGCATGTCGTCCTGTTCGACGTCGCCCGCATTGGCCTCGAACACCTCGCCGAAGCTGTTGACCAGGCGCGACTCCGAATCCGTGCCCCACAGCGCCTCGGCCCGATGCTCCTCGATGCGCACGCGCAGCCGGTTCGGGAATTCGCGCGTGACGACCGCCCGGCGCACCCACGGCACGGCCTCGAAGGCCGCGCGCGCCTGCTGCAGGTCGAGGGTGAAGAAGTTGCCGGCCAGGCGCGGCGCCACGTTGGCGCGCAGCGTGGCGGCGTTGTTGTGCGTCACCTCGCCTTCCACCACGATGGCCCGGATGGCGAACACGGGATGGCGCACGGCCCACCAGGCGAGCGCCGCCAGCAGCACGACGCCGCAGGCCGCGAACAGCACCGTGGCGGTGAGGTTCGTCAGCCGGACGTCGAACGGCAGCGGCGCGTTCGCCTGCTTCTTCTTCATTTCCTGGCCACCTCCTGCGGCGGCAGGTCCAGCGCCGCATCGGCCAGCAGCTGCAGGCACAGGTCCTCGTAGCCGATGCCGGCGGCGCGGGCCGACATGGGCACCAGCGAATGGCCCGTCATGCCGGGCGAGGTGTTGATCTCCAGCAGGGAGGGCTTGCGGGTGGCGGCGTCGATCATCACGTCGATGCGGCCCCAGCCGCGGCAGCCCAGCACCCGGTAGGCCTTGACCACGATCTCCTGGATCGC
>NZ_DASSVG010000411.1:0-7085 GCF_035706265.1 Ramlibacter sp.
GGTACGCGCCCTGGCGCAGCGGCGAAGTGTTGAGCCTGAAGGCGCAGCTGCCCTGGTGGGATCTGCCGCCCAAGAAACAGCGTCGGGCCCGCGCGGGTGCGCCGGTGCCCGGAGAAACTTCCGGATCCGAATAGCTCCGGCTGATCCAGGCTGGGCCGCTGGGATAGCGGAGTGGCCTCTGGTCCGGCCCGGAGGGGGTTTGTCCGTCTCCTCCATGTCCCCCGGCGCGGATGAGAACCGTTGCCCGTGTTGGCGCCGCGCCCGCGCCTCCTCCTTTACTTCCGGAGCCGGACAAACCCCCTCCGGGCCTGCAGCGCGCGATGAACACGCCCCGCAACCCGGGCCCATCGCACGCACGGCGCAGCGCTGCGTCACGGTTGGTGAAGGACCGATCGCCCGTCCCTCCCACACTGCAGGCGCAGGACGGGTTTGTCCGCCTCCGGAAGTAAAGGGGGAGGCACGGCCTTCAGGCCGTGCCGGAGGACATGGAGTGAGGCGGACAAATCCGTCCTGTGCCGGACCGAAGGCAACGAACGCAGCGCGGCATACATGGCGCGATTCACCGTGTCGCGCCCATGGACGGAGGAAATGCAGCTCAAACCGCGCAGGTCCTGAACCCCACGAAACCGTCGTCCCGGCCCGGCAGCGCCCACCAGCGGCCGCGCGGATGCTTCATGCGCGAACGCGCCGCGAACGACGCCCCGCGCTGCACGCGCGCGATGCCGAAGTGCGGCTGCGCCTCCAGTTCCGCCGTGGCCGACCACGGGGCGGCGTGGAAACCGGGCCAGGGCCGCAGCGTGCCCGCCGTCCACTCGCGCACCTCGCCCCAGCGGAAACCGCGCCGCGCCGCCTGCAGTGCGGCGATCTCCCATTCGGCTTCGGTCGGCAGCCGGCGCCCGGCCCAGCGCGCGAAGGCGTCGGCCTCCCACCAGCTCGCATGCAGCGCGCACTGGCTCGCGCCCATGCGCGTGGGCTTGCCGAACAGCGTCTGCAACACGGCGCCGCTCGCCACCCCGATCTGCTCCACGTGGCCCGGCCCGCGCCGGCCCTCGGCCTGCGCCTCGCGCTGCAGCCAGGCCCAACCCTGCGGATGCCACAGCTCCTCGCGGTCGTAGCCGCCGTCGTCGATGAACTCCACGTACTGCGCCCACGTCACCGGCTGGGCGTCGATCTCGAATTCGGGCACGTTCACCACCTCGTGGCCCTGCTCCACGTCGAGCGCGAAACCCGCATCGGACCAGCCGAGCGTGCAGCGCGTGGCCGGCAGCGCGAGCGGCGGCCGCGTCGCCGCACCGTCCGGCAGCACGAGCCCGAGCGGCACGCCCGCCGCCTGCGCCAGCATGGCCAGCTCCTCTCCGCGCAGGTCTTCGTGGAACAGCGCCATGCGGAAGAAATAGAGCGCGTCGTCCTGGTCCGGCGTGTGCTCCAGCAGCTCCAGCGTGGTCTCCAGCGTGTCGAGCAGGTAGGCCCTCAGCGCCTCGGGCTCGGGCAGCTCGAGCGACCAGCGCTGCGCACGCGGCGTGAGCGACGGGTCGAACCAGCCGTCGGCCTGCGGCTCCACGCTGGCGAGCCGGACGCCGTCCGTCGGGCAGCGCGGGCCCAGCGCGCGCTGCGGATTGCGCCCGATCCAGTATTCGGCCAGCCAGCCGACGTGCCCCGCCAGCCAAAGCGGCGGCACGCCATGCGGCAACACCGGCGTGCGCATGCCCGGGCCGAGCGCCTGCTCGAAGCGCGCCAGCAACTGCAGCGTGTGGTTGCGCGCATCCATCAGGGCGAGCGACAGCCGGTCGCGGCCGGCACGCCGCATCTCGGGCGTGTCGATCAGGGCAAGGGCGCTTTCCATGGCGGTATGCGGTCGCGATCGCCGGCCCTCCACCCCGTGCAAACACGGATGCCTGTATCCGTTTGCGTCACGAAGCTGTCAGGTTGGCAGGGTCCGGCTTCCTAGAATTTCCTACTTACTCTCTCACTCTACCCGACAATCCGGGGTTCTCTCGACCTGCGGAAACAAAAGACGGAGACAGCATGCGCGGACTCTTGAAACTTTCGGGCGCCATCGACTGGTTGAACGCCCAGGTGGGCAAATGGGTGATCTGGTTGATCCTCGGCTCCACCCTCATCAGCGCGGTGAACGCGATGGTGCGCAAGGCGTTCAACGTCAGCTCCAACGCCTACCTCGAAGTGCAGTGGTACCTGTTCGCGGGCGCCTTCCTGCTGGCCGCGGGCTACACGCTGCTGCACGGCGAGCACGTGAAGATCGACGTGGTCTCCAGCCACTTCTCCAAGCGCAAGCAGATCTGGATCGACATCATCGGCTTCGCGTTCTTCCTCACGCCGATGTGCCTGATCGTCCTGTGGTTCGGCATTCCCTTCTTCCTCCAGGGCTACCACTCGGGCGAGGTCTCCTCGAATGCCGGCGGCCTGATCCGCTGGCCGGTGTACCTGCTGATGCCGATCGGCTTCGCCCTGCTGCTGCTGCAGGGAATCTCCGAGTTGATCAAGCGCGTGGCCTTCCTGCGCGGGCTGATCCCCGATCCCACGGAGAAGAAGGTCGCCAAGACGGCCGAAGAGGAACTGGCGGAGGAACTGCGCCGCCAGGCCGAAGCCGAGGGCCGCGTGTAAGCGGGCCCACCAGAGGAGCACAAGCAAAATGATGCAGTTCATTGCACAGAACCTGGCCCCGATCATGTTCGTGGGCCTGATCGTCTTCCTGCTGTTCGGGTTCCCGGTGGCCTTCAGCCTCGGTGCCTGCGGCCTGTTCTTCGGCCTGGTCGGCATCGAGCTGGGCGTGCTGCCCGAGTCGCTGCTGCAGGCGCTGCCGCTGCGCATCTTCGGCATCATGCAGAACGACACGCTGCTGGCGATCCCGTTCTTCACGCTCATGGGCCTGATCCTGGAGCGCAGCGGCATGGCCGAAGACCTGCTGGACACCATCGGCCAGCTGTTCGGCCCGGTGCGCGGCGGCCTGGCGCTGGCCGTGATCTTCGTCGGCGCGCTGCTGGCCGCCACCACCGGCGTGGTGGCCGCCTCGGTGATCTCCATGGGCCTGATCTCGCTGCCCATCATGCTGCGCTACGGCTACGACCGGCGGCTCGCCACCGGCGTGATCGCCGCCTCCGGCACGCTGGCGCAGATCATCCCGCCCTCGCTGGTGCTGATCGTGCTGGCCGACCAGCTCGGTCGCAGCGTGGGCGACATGTACAAGGGTGCCTTCATCCCCGGCTTCCTGCTCACCGGCATCTATGCCTCCTACGTGATCGGCATCGCGATCTTCAAGAAGCAGTGGGCGCCGGCGCTGCCGCTGGAAGCGCGCTCGATCCGCGAGGACAACGGCGGCAGCGGCCTGCCCTCGCTGCTGGCGCTGACGGTGATCTCCGCCGGGCTCGCCATCTTCCTGGGCGAGCACTGGGCCGACGTCGTGGCCTGGTGGACCGACGGCCGCGTGACCACCGCCCCGACCGACGAGACCATCGTGGTGTCGCTGTGCGCCGGCGTGATGCTGGCCTTCATCGTCGCGGTGGTGAACAAGGTGCTGCGCATCGGCCTGCTGTCGAAGATGGCCGAGCGCGTGACCTTCGTGCTGATCCCGCCGCTGCTGCTGATCTTCCTGGTGCTGGGCACCATCTTCCTGGGCATCGCCACGCCCACCGAAGGCGGCGCCATGGGCGCGCTGGGCGCGGGCATCATGGCCATGGCGCGCGGGCGGCTGTCGTTCTCGCTGCTGAAGCAGGCCCTCAACACCACGACCAAGCTGGCCTCCTTCGTCGTGTTCATCCTGATCGGCTCGACCTTCTTCTCCCTGGTGTTCCAGGGGGTGGACGGCCCGCGCTGGGTGGAGCACCTGCTGACCAGCCTGCCCGGCGGCCAGCTCGGCTTCCTGATCGTGGTGAACATCCTGGTGTTCTTCCTCGCCTTCTTCCTCGACTTCTTCGAGCTGTCCTTCATCGTGGTGCCGCTGATCGGGCCGGTGGCGGAGAAGCTGGGCATCGACCTGGTCTGGTTCGGCGTGCTGCTGGCCGTGAACATGCAGACCTCGTTCATGCACCCGCCCTTCGGCTTCGCGCTGTTCTACCTGCGCAGCGTGGCGCCCACCAAGGAATACACCGACAAGATCACCCGCAAGCCGATCGCGCCGGTCACCACGATGCAGATCTACTGGGGTGCCGTGCCCTTCGTGCTGATCCAGGTGCTGATGGTGGGCCTGATCATCGCCTTCCCCGGCATCGTCTCGCACGACAAGGCGGAGAAGATCGATCTCGACAAGGTGAAGATCGAGATGCCGACCGACGTGCCCGGCTTCGATCCCTTCGCCCCGCCGCCGGATGCGGGCGCCTCGGCGCCGGCCGCCACGGCCGATCCGCTGGCGCCGCCCCCCCTCACCACCTCGGAGGAGCAGGACAAGGCGATGGAGGAGCTGTTCGGCGGCAAGAAGTAGCCGCCGCCGGCTGCGACAGGGGGCCCTCCGGGGCCCTCTTCCATTTGGGCGCAGCCTTCCTCATCGTCTCGCCCCTTCCTACACGGGCGCGCCCGCCGCCGTGCCACATTGGCGCGGATGATCCGCATCGGCCAGATCCTCCTCGGCCGCAGGCTGGCGAACCGGGAGCAGGCCGAACGCAAGATCGGCCCGCTGGAAGCCGTGCCCGCGATGGGCCTGGACGGCCTGGGCTCCTCCGCCTACGGGCCGGAAGCCGCGCTGGCGGTGCTCGCCGCCGTCGGCGCGGCCGGCACCGATTCCATCGGCTGGGTGATGGCGCCGATCCTGGCGCTGCTCGCCGTGCTGTTCGTCTCCTACTGGCAGACGATCGCGGCCTACCCCAGCAACGGCGGCGCCTATGCGGTGGCACGCGAGAACCTGGGCACCGATGCCGGCCTGCTGGCCGCGGCGGCGCTGATGATCGACTACGTGCTCAACGTCGCCGTGGGCATCTCGGCGGGCGTGGCGGCGCTGGTGTCGGCGCTGCCCGCGCTGCATCCCTACACCCTGCCGCTGTGCCTCGGCATCCTCGGCTTCGTCACGCTCATGAACCTGCGCGGCACGCTCGATGCCGGCCGCGTGGTGGCCGTGCCGACCTACCTGTTCCTCGCCGCCTTCGGGCTGATCCTTGCCATCGGCGCCTGGCGCACGCTGGCCTCCGGCGGCCAGCCCGAGCCGCTGGTGGCGCCGCCCGCGCAGCCGCAGGTCGCCCAGGCCGTCACACTGTGGCTGCTGCTGCGCGCCTTCGCCAGCGGCTGCACCGCGATGACCGGGGTCGAGGCGGTCAGCAACGGCATGGGAGCGTTCCGTGACCCCGTGGTGCGCAACGGCCATCGCACGCTGGCCGCCATCGTCGCCATCCTGGGCGTGCTGCTGGCCGTGATTTCGTGGCTGGTGCATGCCTACGGCATCGGCGCCATGGACCAGGCGCGCGACGGCTACCGCAGCGTGCTGTCGCAACTGGCCAGCGCCGTCGTGGGACGAGGCGTCCTCTACTACGTGGCGATCGGCGCGCTGCTGGCGGTGCTTGCGCTGTCGGCCAACACCAGCTTCGTGGGCTTCCCGCGCCTGTGCCGGATGGTGGCGGCCGACGGCTTCCTGCCCAAGCCCTTCGCGGTGGCGGGGCGCCGGCTGGTGTTCTCGGTCGGCATCGGCTATCTCGCGGTGACGGCCGGCCTGCTGCTGGTGGTGTTCGGCGGCATCACGGAGCACCTGATCCCGCTGTTCGCCATCGGCGCCTTCCTGACCTTCACGATCTCGCAGGCGGGCATGGTGATGCACTGGCTGCGCAGGCGGCGCGAGGGCGAGCGCGTGGGGCTCAAGCTGGCGATCAACGGCCTCGGCGCCTGCGCAACCGGGGTGGCGCTCGCGGTGATCACGGTCGCCAAGTTCGCCGACGGCGCCTGGATCACCCTGCTGGTGATTCCCGCGGTGATCGTGCTGCTGAAGGCGATCCGGCGCTACTACGTGCGGCTGGACCTGAAGGTGCACGATCCGACGCCGCTGGCGCTCAAGCCGGCCCAGCCGCCGCTGGTGCTGGTCGCGATCGAGGAATGGAACCAGCTCGCCGACCATGCGATCACGCTGGCGCTCACGCTGTCGCCGCACGTGCTGGGCGTGCACCTGGCCGACCTCGCCGGGCCGGACGAGGGCTACGACCGCAAGCTGCAGGAGCGCTGGGAGCGCAACGTGGCGGCGCCGGCGCGCGCCGCGGGCTTCCCGGCGCCGCGGCTGGTGGTGCTGCAGGCGCAGTACCGCGCCATCCACGCCCCGGTGCTGCAGCTGGTGCGCGAGCTGGAACTGCAGCATCCGGACCGGTCGGTGGCCGTGCTGGTGCCGGAGCTGGTGAAGGAGCGCTGGTACCAGAAGCTGCTGCACACGCATCGCGCGCAGCGGCTGCGGCACGCGCTGTTGAAGCATGGCGGCACCCGGCTCACGGTCGTGAGCGTGCCGTGGTACCTGGAGGCGATGCCGCTGGCGGATGCGCCGAAGGAGGCGGTGGAGAAAGAGGGAGCGGGAGCGGCGGTGGTGTGAGGGGCGGAAGGCGCTCAGAGCGCCTGCATCGCCCCGAACTCGGGCATCGCTCCGCTGGCGAAGCCGACGCAGTCCAGCGAGCCGATCGCGATCTCGCCGCCGCGGATGCGCAGGCGCACCGCGCCGTGGCTGTCCTCGTACAGGTCGGGATGCGCGCGCAGGAAGGCGCCCTGCTCCGCGCGCGGCAGCGCCTTCATGCCGTCCACGTAGTGATGGCCGTTGCGCTCCACGTGCTTGATGCCCAGCAGGTTCACCAGCGCCAGGTCCTGCTGCACGGCGAGGCCCGCCTGCGTGGTCAGGTCCTCCGCGGACATGAAGTAGCGCGGGCCGCCCTCCTCGCGGTTCCAGATCGCGCAGCGGGCCGCGTTGAGCACCGACTTGTAGAAGCCCTTGCAGGTCTTGGAGGACACGCCGGCATAGCCGCGCGCGCGCGCCTGCACGAAGCTGTCGGTCTCGCCGTCGGATTCGTCGATGATGACGGGCTTGCCGAAGCCCGCGGCGCCCAGGTCCACCTGCAGCGCCAGCTTGCGCGCGATCGGCTGCTCGATGAACAGGATGGATTGCCACAGCCGCTGCA
>NZ_DASSVG010000412.1:0-7260 GCF_035706265.1 Ramlibacter sp.
AATGCCGCCGGCGCGAAGTTCGCCGAGCCGGCCGCTCCGGCGCCGGCCGCGGGCGCGTCTGCGGCGCCTGCCGCTGCAGCCCCGGCCGCTGCTCCTGCTCCTGCTGCCGCGGCTGCTCCCGCCGCAGCCCCGGCCGCTGCCGCGACGGCCACTGCCGCCGCACCGGCGCCCGCTGCTGCACCGGCTGCCGCCGCTGCACCGGCTGCCGCTGCCGGCGGCAACGGCAAGGCGCTGTACGACACGACCTGCGCGGTCTGCCATGGCGCCGGCATCGCCGGTGCGCCGAAGTTCGGCGACAAGGCCGCCTGGGCGCCGCGCATCGCGCAGGGCCTGGCCACGCTGCACACCAACGCCATCAAGGGCAAGAACGCGATGCCGCCCAAGGGCGGCAGCACGGCCCCCGACGCGGACGTCGAGGCCGCCGTGGACTACATGGTGAACGCGTCGAAGTAAGCGTCGCTGCTTCCAGGACGACGAAGCCGGCTGTGCGCCGGCTTCGTCGTTTCTGCTTTCGTCATCCCCGCGCAGGCGGGGATCCCGTCCCGGCTCTCGTCACTCCTCCGCAGGCGGGGATCCCGTCCGGCCCTGCGCGCTCGCCGGACTCATCACGTAGCCGAAGCGCGCCGGAAGTTCCTGCGCGCGTACTTCCTGCGGTGCCCAGCGGCCGGACTCCACCGCCTCGGACGCCTGCACGATGTCCTGCGTGTGCACCAGGCCGAAACCGCGGTCGGTCTCCAGGTAGAGGCGCCCCTGCTCGTCGACCAGGCAGGACCGCACC
The DNA here is from genome assembly GCF_035706265.1 of Ramlibacter sp. Classification (GTDB taxonomy): domain Bacteria; phylum Pseudomonadota; class Gammaproteobacteria; order Burkholderiales; family Burkholderiaceae_C; genus Ramlibacter. The sequence goes on from NZ_DASSVG010000412.1 coordinate 779, forward strand.
TGCGCGGGCAGTCCCGTGTGGCTGCTGACCGAATCCACCGAGGCCACGCGCCAGATCCACGGCGTGGCCTGCAACTCCACGTACACGCGCTGCGGCCCGTTCTGGAAGTACCACTGGCCCTGCGCGTCGTGCTCGTAGTTGCGGTGGATGAACTCGATCAGCTTCTCGTGCCGCAGCAGCGAGCCCTTGGCCGCGGGGAAGGAGCCGGCGGCCTGCACGCGCTCGTCGCGCATGTACCAGTTGCCGCGCTCGTCCAGCCCCAGCCAGCCGTAGCAGTCCGGCACGTTGGGCCACTTGGCCATGGCCTGGCGCACGATGTCGTCCATCCGCGCATTATCGGGAGATGGAGGCGTCGGCGGTGCCGGCCCGTTCTCTGCCGCCCAGGCTCCTAGCGCAGGAAGGCGTCGTAGCCCGTCTTGAGGATCAGCGCGGCCACCACCAGGATGAACATCCCGCGCACGAAGCCGGCCCCGTGCTTGAGCGCCAGGTGCGTGCCCAGCAGGCTGCCGACGATGTTGGCCGCAGCCAGCGCGAGGGCGTAGTGCCACCAGATGTGGCCCTTGAACCCGAACAGCAGCAGCGCCGCGAGGTTGGTCGCCGTGTTCAGCACCTTGGCCGCGGCCGAGGCGTTGAGGAAGTCGTAGCCCAGCACGCGCACGAAGAGGAAGACGAAGAAGCTGCCGGTGCCCGGGCCGAAGAAGCCGTCGTAGAAGCCGAGCGCCAGCCCGATCGCGCAGGCCGCGAGCGTCTGCGCCCGGCCGGTGAGGCGCGGCAGGTGCTCGCGCCCGAGGTCCTTGCGCACCAGCGTATAGGCCAGCACGGCCAGCAGGATCAGCGGCAGCAGCTTGCGCAGGAAGTCGGCCGGCACCACGGTGACGGCCCAGGCGCCTGCGAAGCCGCCGCAGAAGCCGGCGGCTGCGGCCGGCAGCAGGCTGCGTACGTCGGCCTGCACGCGGCGGCTGTACTGCACCGCCGCGATGCCCGTGCCCCAGATGGAGGCGCTCTTGTTGGTGCCGAACAGGGTGGCGGGATGCACGCCCGGAAACACCGCGAACAGCGACGGCACCAGGATCAGGCCACCGCCGCCCACCACCGCATCGACGAACCCGGCCAGCACCGAGGCCAGCGACACCAGCAGCAATTCCATCGCGCCGGATTGTGGCAGCCGCCGGCGCGCGGGCCTTGCTGCACGCTGAGCCGCAAAAAAGAAAGGCGCCGCATCCGCGGCGCCTTCGAGTCGGGCCGCCCCGTCTCAGGGGGCCCTCGATATTCGTGTTCTGTTGGGGGTTTGTCTCCTCGGTCCCTCGTCCTGTTGCACCGCAGGGGCGCAACGCGAGTGCATGGACTGTACCGTGCCGCAGGGCCCCGGGGCATCCGGGATTTCCCGGCTCGGCCTTGTGGTAGGCGTTTGCGTTGGCTGACGGTTTCTTGACGTGTCGCAAGGACCGGTGTGTTGCCCGCGCATCGTTTCATCCTCCTGGGTGAGAGGGGCCTCGGACCCGCCGGCTAAGCTCGACCGCTTCATAACGATTCAACAACGATCTCCGGGAAGGTGTCCATGTCCAAAGGCAGTTTCGCTCTTCGTTTCACTGCGCTCCCTCCGCTCGCCGTCGTGGTGTCCCTGCTCGCCGCCTGCGGCGGTGGTGGTGGGGGAGGTTCCGACGAGCCGGCGCCCGTCGCGACCCAGCTGACGATCACCTCGAATAACCAGCAGGCCGTCTCGGCCGAGGCCGTGCAGGTCGCCGAAGGGAGCTCCATGGTGGCGGACCTGGGCGGCTCCGTGGTCACGGGCGTGCAGGTGTCCGCGGCTTCCGTCTTGCCGGGGCCGGTCCTCCTCGGCGGGGTGGCGCTCAAGCTGCTGTCGATGGCCCCCGCCGCGCCGGCGATGGCCACCGGTGTGACGGAGACGGTCAGCGAAACCTGCTCCGGCGGCGGCTCCGCCACGGTGAAGATGACCAGTTCCAGCCCCTCCGCGGTGGTCCCGGGCGATGCGGTCAGCATCACCGCGAACAATTGCGTGGAGACCATCAACGGCAGCACGGTGCGCCTCAACGGCAGCCTGAGCCTCGAGATCGCGGCCGGCAGCTTCGACCCCGACTCGGTGGTCTACCCGAAGGACCTCACGCTGCACATGACGGCGGGCAACTTCACCATGGACACCGTCACCCTCTCCGGCAGCATGGACCTGCGGCTCGTGCAAACCAGCGCGATGTTCGGCAGCGTCACGCTGACGGCGCCGTCGATGTCCTGGAAGGATGCGGCACTCAACGACACCCACCGCGTGACCCTGAAGAACTACACGCACCACGTGGAGCACACGACCGTGGACACGTCCCGCATCCAGGTGACCGGTACGGTGGAAACCGACAGCGTGCGGATCGGCGCCGGCCTGGTGAGCTTCGACTTGAACACGCCGGAGCCCATCGTGGTGAACACGCTCTTCGGTGGCATGGTCATCGGCGGCAGCCTGCAGGTCACCGGCAAGAACTCCGGGCTGCTGCTGACCGTCGTCGGCAACGACACCTTCGAGCTGAAGCTCGACGCCAACGGCGACGGAACGCCCGAAGCAACCAGCACCGTCACGCGCGCGCAGCTGCGGACCCTGCGCTGACGGTGCGCCGGATCGGAATCGCCGCGGCGCTGGCGGCGTGCTGCGCGGCCGCGGGCGGCGCGCAGGCCGCGCCAGAAGCGGCCTCGGTGTCGGCCGAGGTCGTCCACCGCCGCCTGGTCGAACGTGCTGACGACGGCCATCGGCTGGTGAAGGAAAGCGGCGAGGTGCTGCGGCTGGAGGTGGCTGGCACCATGGCCCTTGCCGGTGGCGGTGCCCTGCGCGGCATCGCTGCCGCCGCCGCCGGCGAGTTGGCCTACCGCGGCCAGACGCAGGCCGGCGTTCCGCTGGCCACCGATGCCGGCCACCGCGATCTCGAGCTCGCCCTGCAATGGCGTCCGCTGGCGCCGGCGCGCTGGGGTGAGGGCTGGCTGGTGCTCACGGCGCTGCAGCAGCGGCGCCAGATCGCCTCGCAGCCGGCGGCGCGCGGCCTGCGCGAGACTTCGCTGCTGCTGCTGCCCGGCGTGCGCTGGACCCGCACGCTCGAGGCCGCCGGCTGGCAATGGCAACCGTCGGTGGAACTGCGCGCCAGCGCCTACCACCGGTTCGACGTCGGGTTCGGCGGGCTGTTCGACGACGCCGAACTGCGCGGCGGCCGGCGCCGCGAACTCGTGCTGGGACTGGAGGCGAACCGGCCCGACTCGCCCTGGCGCTTCGGCCTCGCGTGGTCGCATGCGCGCCAGTCCGCCAGCCCGGTGCAGACGCTGCGGCGGGCCGGCGTGCCGGTAGGCACGGTGCGTCAGCCGCGCATCGCCATCGACGACGTGGCGCTGCGCGTCACCCGCAGCTTCTGACGACGCAGGCGCTGCGGCCTAGTGCCGCAGCGCGTCCTGCTGCACCCACTCCGCGGCCTTCTCGGCCATCATCAGGATCGGGGCGTTCGTGTTGCCGCTGGTGATGGTGGGCATGGCGCCGCCGTCCACCACGCGCAGGCCGCCGATGCCGCGCACGCGCATGCGGGCGTCGAGCACCGCCATCGGGTCGTCGTCGGCGCCCATGGCGGTGGTGCCGACCGGGTGGAAGATGGTGGTGGCGATGTCGCCGGCGAGGCGCGCCAGCTCCTCGTCGCTCTGGTACTGCACGCCCGGGCGCCACTCCTGCGGCTTGAAGGCCGCCAGCGCCGGCTGGGCGGCGATGCGGCGCGTGACGCGCAGCGAATCGGCCGCCACCTTGCGGTCTTCCTCGGTGCTGAGATAGTTGGGGGCGATCGCCGGCGCGTCCGCGAAGCGGTTGCTGCGGATGCGGACGAAGCCGCGGCTGCTGGGATTGAGGTTGCAGACGCTCGCCGTGAAGGCGTTGAAGCCGTGCAGCGGCTCGCCGAAGGCATCGAGGCTCAGCGGCTGCACGTGGTATTCGATGTTCGGATAGGGCTGCTCGGGCGAGCTGCGCGTGAAGGCGCCGAGCTGCGAGGGCGCCATGCTCATGGGGCCGCTGCGCTTCAGCGCGTATTCCATCCCGATCTTCAGCTTGCCCCACCAGCTGTTGGCCAGCGTGTTGAGCGTGGCCACGCCATCGACCTTGAAGACGGCGCGGATCTGCAGGTGGTCCTGCAGGTTCTCGCCCACGCCGGGCAGGTCCTGCACCACGGGGATGCCGTGTTCGCGCAGCAAGGCCGCCGGGCCGACGCCGGAGAGCTGCAGGATCTGCGGCGAGCCGATGCTGCCGGCGCACAGCAGAACCTCGCGCAGCGCCAGCGCCTTCTCCATGCCTTCGCCGGTCCAGACTTCCGCGCCGGTGCAGCGCTTGGTGCCGTCCGGCAGCGTCTCGAACAAGAGCCGCGTCACCTGCGCATTGGTCCACAGCTCGAAGTTGGGACGGCCGTAGCACGTGGGGCGCAGGAAGGCCTTGGCGGTGTTCCACCGCCAGCCGTTCTTCTGGTTGACCTGGAAGTAACCGACGCCCTCGTTGCTGCCGCGGTTGAAGTCCTCGCTGTGCGGGATGCCGAACTCCTGCGCCGCCTTGGCGAAGGCATCGAGCACGTCCCAGCGCAGGCGCTGCCGCTCCACCCGCCATTCGCCGCCGGCACCGTGCGCGGCGTCGGCGCCCTTGTAGTGGTCCTCGTGCTTCTTGAAGTAGGGCAGGCAGTGCTCCCAGCGCCAGCTGGCATCGCCGACGCGCTGCGCCCAGCCGTCGTAGTCGCGCGCCTGCCCTCGCATGTAGATCATGCCGTTGATGCTGGAGCAGCCGCCCAGCGTCTTGCCGCGCGGATAGCGCAGCTTGCGGCCGTTGAGGCCGGCGTCCGGCTCGGTGTAGTACAGCCAGTCGGTGCGCTCGTTGCCGATGCAATAGAGGTAGCCGACCGGGATGTGGATCCAGTGGTAGTCGTCGCGCCGGCCTGCCTCGATCAGCAGCACGCGCTTCTTCGGATCGGCACTCAGGCGGTTCGCCAGCAGGCACCCCGCCGTGCCCGCGCCGATGATGACGTAGTCGAAGCTGTTGTAGCTCATCTCCTCCTGCCTCCTCCAGACGACACAAGAACAACCGGACGCAAAGGGCGCAAAGGTTACGCAAAGGACGCAAAAAATGCCTTTCAAGGCTTCTGTCTTTTTTGCGTCCTTTGCGTATCTTCGCGTCCTTTGCGGCCGGAAGTCCGGCTCCCTTGCCTTTACTTCGCCGTCGGCATCACGAACTCCGCGCCTTTCGAGATGCTTTCCGGCCAGCGCTGCATGATCGACTTCTGCTTGGTGTAGAAGCGCACGCCTTCCTCGCCGTAGGCGTGCATGTCGCCGAACAGGCTCTTCTTCCAGCCGCCGAAGCCGTGCCAGGCCATGGGCACCGGGATCGGCACGTTGATGCCCACCATGCCCGCCTGGATCCGGCGCGAGAATTCGCGCGCCACGTTGCCGTCGCGCGTGAAGCACGCGACGCCGTTGCCGTAGTCGTGGGCGTTGATCAGGTCCACGGCCTCCTTCAGGTCCTTCACGCGCATGCAACCGAGCACCGGCCCGAAGATCTCCTCTTGGTAGATCTTCATGTCGGGCGTGACGTTGTCGAACAGCGTGCCGCCCAGCCAGAAGCCCTCGCCGCAGCCGGCGCCGGCCGCCGCGCCCTGGAACTTGCGCCCGTCCACCACCAGCTTCGCGCCCTCGGTCTCGCCCTGGGCGATGTAGCCGGTGATGCGCTGGTGCGCCACCGAGGTCACGATCGGACCCATCTCCGCATCGGCCTCGGTGCCGTTCTTCACCTTCAGCGAACGGGTGCGCTCGGCGAGCTTGTCCATGATCCGGTCGGCCGCCTCGCCCACCAGGATGCCGACCGAGATCGCCATGCAGCGCTCGCCGGCCGAACCGAAGGCCGAACCGATCAGGGCGTCCACGGCCTGGTCCATGTCGGCATCGGGCATCACCACCATGTGGTTCTTGGCGCCGCCGAGGGCCTGCACGCGCTTGCCGTGCTTGGCGCCGGTCTCGTAGATCTTCTGCGCGATCGCGGTGGAGCCGACGAAGGAGACCGCCTTCACGTCCGGGTGCTCCAGCAGTGCATCCACCGCGTCCTTGTCGCCCTGGACGACGTTGAACACGCCATCGGGCAGGCCCGCTTCCTTCAGCAGTTCGGCCAGCCGCAGCGAAGGCGTGGGATCGAGCGGGCTGGGCTTGAGGATGAAGGTGTTGCCGGCGGCGATGGCGACCGGGAACATCCACATCGGCACCATCACCGGGAAGTTGAAGGGCGTGATGCCCGCCACCACGCCCAGGGGCTGGCGCATCGTCCAGTTGTCGATGCCGGTGGAGACCTGGTCGGTGTAGTCGCCCTTGAGCAGCTGCGGGATGCCGCAGGCGAACTCCACGATGTCGATGCCGCGGGTGACCTCGCCCTGCGCGTCGGTGAACACCTTGCCGTGTTCGGCGGTGATCATGCGGGCCAGTTCGTCGCG
>NZ_DASSVG010000413.1:0-3349 GCF_035706265.1 Ramlibacter sp.
TCCGCTGGTGCTGGCGGCCTTTCTCGGTGTGGCGCTCAACCCCATCGTGGCGCGCGCGGCGCGCTGGCGGGTGCCGCGCTGGCTCAGCGCGCTGGTGCTGATGCTGGTGCTGATGGGCGGCGTCGGTGCTGGCGCCACTGCGCTGGCGCAGCCGGCGCTGGGCTGGTTCCACGACGCGCCGGCGGCGCTGCGCAACTTCGTGCCCAAGCTCAAGGGCATCACCCAGCCACTGGAGGCGGCCAGTCGCGCCACGCAGAGCCTGGTCGGCGGCCAGGCCGCGGTGCGCGTGCAGCCGCCGCGGCAGGCGGCGGTGGCGATCACCGCCTGGGACGTGCTCGCGGCCGCGCCCAAAGTGCTGGCGGCGGTGCTCACCGTGGCGCTGCTGGTGTTCTTCTTCCTGATCTACGGCGACGACCTGCTGCGGCGGCTGGTGGAGATCGTGCCCAACTTCCGCCACAAGCGGCACGCGGTGAGCATCGTGCGCAGCATCCAGACCGAGGTGTCGCACTACATCCTCACCACCGCGCTGATCAACATGACGCTGGGCACCATCACGGCCGGCATGCTGTGGCTGCTGCACGTGCCCGATCCGCTGCTGTGGGGCAGCATCGCGATGATCGCCAACTTCATCCCCTACGTCGGTGCGATCACCACCACCACCATCCTGCTGCTGGTGGGCATGATGAACTTCCGCGAGGTTACCCACGCGGTGCTGCCGGCGCTGGTGTTCGCCTGCATCACGGTGGTGGAGGGCAACATGATCACGCCGATGATCCTGGGCCGACGCATGCGGGTGAGCCCGGTGGCGATCCTGATCTGGCTGCTGCTGTGGGGCTTCCTGTGGGGCATTCCCGGCGCGCTGCTGGCCGTGCCCATGCTCACCAGCGCCAAGCTGATCGCCGAGCGCGTGCGCGGCTGGGGCTGGTTTGCGCTGATGGTGCAGCGCTAGTCAGGCGCCGGTCGGCATCCAGGCCAGCAACGCCACGCCCAGCACGATGCGGTAGATCGCGAACGCGGTGTAGCGGTGGTTGCGGATATAGCCCAGCAGCCACTTCACCGCGGCAAACGCGACCAGCGCCGACACCACGAAGCCCACGCCCAGCGCGCTCCAGTCCTCGTGCGCGCCGCCGCCGTGGTGCGCCACCTTGAGCAGCTCGTAGCCGGTGGCCGCGTACATCGTGGGGATGCCCACCAGGAAGGCGAATTCGGTCGCCGCCGGGCGATCGCCGGTGCCGGCCAGCAGCGCGGTGAAGATTGTCGCCGCGGAGCGCGAGGTGCCGGGGAAGATGCCCGCCACCATCTGCGCCACGCCCACCAGGATCGCCACCGTCCAGCTGATCTGCGTGCTGGGCTCGCGGCGCGCCGCCAGCTGCTCGGCGCCGAGCATCCACACGCCGCCCAGCACCAGCGCCCAGGCCACCGGCGTCACCGTCTCGGGCAGCTTGAAGCCGAGCTTCACCGCGATCAGCCCCAGCACCGCGGTGATCAGGAAGGCGACCGTCAGCTTGGCCAGGTAATCGCGGTTGGCGGGCTGGCGCCAGCCGGTGAGCAGCTGCCACAGGCGCTTCCAGTAGATCAGCGTCACCGCGAGGATGGCGCCGGCCTGGATACCGACGTTGAACAGGTCGGAGCGCGCGCCCAGGCCGAGCTTCTCGGCAATCAGCAGGTGGCCAGTGCTGGAGATGGGCAGGAACTCGGTGATGCCTTCGATGATGCCGAGCAGGATGACGCGGAGCAGTTCGATCACGGACACAGCCTGGATGCCGGGCAGCCCCGTTGGCCGCCGCAAGGGGCGACAGCATACGGGCGCCGCCGCGCAAAAACCTGCCGCCGGCGAGCCCGGCGCGGGCGGTAGCGCTGACCCATCGATGCCGTGCCGGACGTGTGATGGAGCGATCTCCACCGGCGTGAGGGTCCCTGGCAAGCGGTTCGAGCGGACATGCTGCGGGGCGGGTGGAAGTGTTTTTGATCAATATTGGTGCAATATGGTCACGCATCATGCTTTTGCATGAGGCAAAGCGCCGCCGGCAAAAGCCTTGAACCGCATCAATCCGCCATCGATCCCTGTGGCACGCCGTTTGCTAAACCCCCGCAGCCCCATCCCATCCGAGGTTCATCCATGTCCGTTGCCAAAGTCCTTGACCTGATCCAGGAGCATGACGTCGAGTTCGTCGACTTCCGCTTCGTCGACATGCTGGGCAAGCAGCACCACGTCACCTTTCCGGTCCATGCCATCGACGAGAGCACCTTCGAGGACGGCAAGATGTTCGACGGTTCGTCGATCGCCGGCTGGAAGGGCATCAACGAGTCGGACATGGTCCTCATGCCCGACCCGGACAGCGCCTACCTCGACCCGTTCAGCGCGCATCCGCAGCTGATCCTGCACTGCGACGTGCTCGAGCCGTCCACCATGCAGGCCTACGGTCGCGACCCGCGCTCGATTGCCAAGCGCGGCGAGGCGTTCCTCAAGTCCACCGGCATCGCCGATACCGCCTTCTTCGGCCCGGAGCCGGAGTTCTTCATCTTCGACTCGGTGCGCTGGCAGAACGACATGGGCCGGGTGTTCTACGAGATCGCCTCCGAGGAGGCGGCCTGGAGCTCGCGCTACAAGTACGACGGTGAAAACACCGGCCATCGCCCGGGCGTGAAGGGCGGCTACTTCCCGGTCAGCCCGGTGGACACGCTGGGCGACCTGCGCGCGGACATGTGCAAGGTGCTCGAGTCGCTCGGCCAGGTGGTGGAAGTGCACCACCACGAAGTGGCGAACGCCGGCCAGTGCGAGATCGGCACCCGCTTCAACACGCTGGTGAAGAAGGCCGACGAGCTGATCACCATGAAGTACGTGATCAAGAACGTCGCCCACCAGAACGGCAAGACCGTCACCTTCATGCCCAAGCCGATCGTCGGCGACAACGGCAGCGGCATGCACGTGCACCAGTCGCTCAGCAAGGGCGGCGAGAACCTGTTTGCCGGTGATCTCTACGGCGGCCTGAGCCAGACCGCGCTGTGGTACATCGGCGGCATCTTCAAGCACGCCAGGGCGATCAACGCGTTCGCCAACTCCGGTACCAACAGCTACAAGCGCCTGGTGCCGGGCTTCGAGGCGCCGGTGATGCTGGCCTACTCGGCGCGCAACCGCTCGGCGAGCTGCCGCATCCCGTACGTGTCGAGCCCGAAGGGTCGCCGCATCGAGGTGCGTTTCCCCGATCCGCTGCAGTCGGGCTACCTGACCTTCACCGCGCTGATGATGGCCGGCCTGGACGGCATCCTCAACAAGATCGACCCGGGCGCGCCGTCGGACAAGGATCTCTACGACCTGCCGCCGGAAGAGGAGAAGAACATTCCGCAG
>NZ_DASSVG010000414.1:0-9252 GCF_035706265.1 Ramlibacter sp.
GAATCGATCCTGTACCTGGTGTGCCACTGGATCGTGCTGGCGGTGTCGTGGAACATCCTGTCCGGCTATTCGGGCTACTTCTCCTTCGGCCACGGCGCCTTCTTCGGCATCGGCATGTATGCGACGGCAGTGCTGGCGGGCAAGCTGGACTGGCCCTTCGTCGCCACGCTGCCCTTCGCCGCCCTGCTGCCGGCGCTGCTGGGGCTGCTGCTCGGGTTCGTGGTGTTCCGCGTCAAGGCGGTGCGTGGCGAGCTGTTCGCGCTGCTCACGCTGGCGGTCACCTTCGTCGTGGCGACCATCATCCTCAACACGCCCATCGACGGCGGCCCGGGCGTGTACCTCAATGCGGTGCAGGTGCCGAAGCTCGCGCCGGCGCCGGCCTCGTCGATCTACCTGCTGGTGCTGGCCGCGGCGGTGCTGACGCTGCTGGTGGCGTATGGCGTGTACGCGTCGCGCCTGGGCACCGGCCTGTTCGCGATCCACGACGACGAGGACGTGGCGGAGGTGATGGGCGTGCCCACCTTCCGCTACAAGCTCGCCGCCTTCGCGCTCTCCTGCGCGCTGGCGGGCGTGGCCGGCGGCATCCACGCGCTGTTCGTGCAGTACGTGACGGCGGGCGAGACCTTCAACATCACGGTGCCGCTGACGGTGGTGCTCATGAGCGTGCTGGGCGGCACGCGCCACTGGGCCGGCCCGGCGATCGGCGCCACGGCCATCACGGGCCTGTTGTACTTCTTCACCGCAGGTGACCATGCGGTGGCGGGGCGCGCGGCGGTGGGCGCGATCCTGGTCGCGGTGATCCTGTTCATGCCGGAAGGGATCCTGGGGCAGTTGCTGAAGCGCAGGAAGGCAACGGCGCAGCCGGCCGAACAGGGTCACCTCCGCGCAGGCGAGGATGCAGATCCGGCGCCCGAACAGCGTCATCCCCGCGCAGGCGGGGATCCAGGACCGGTGCAGCCGGCACCGGCCCGGCGTCCGATCCCCAACGGTCCTCCCCTGCTGGAAGTCCGTGGCCTCTCCAAGTCCTTCAAGGGCGTGCAGGCCCTCGACCGCGTGCACCTGCAGGTCCACCCGGGCGAGATCCTCGGCCTGCTGGGACCGAACGGCTCCGGCAAGTCGACCCTGATCAATGTGGTGAGCGGGCATTACCCGCTGTCCGCCGGCGAGATCGTGTTCGACGGCCGCAATCTCACCGGCGCGCCCGCGCACCGCATGGCGCACGCCGGCATCGCCCGCACCTACCAGATCCCGCGCCCCTTCGCCCACATGACGGTGCTGCAGAACGTGGCCCTGGTCGCCATGTTCGGCTGCGCCTCGCTGCCGCGGAAAGAAGCCGTGCGCGAGGCCTGGAAGTGGCTCGAATTCACCGGCCTGCAGGCGCGCGCCCACGCCCTGCCGGAGGACCTGAACCTGCACCAGCGCAAGTTCCTCGAGCTCGCCCGGGCGCTGGCCGCGCGGCCGCGCCTGGTGCTGCTGGACGAGGTGCTCTCCGGCCTCACGCCCGGCGAGATCAACGAGGCCATCGAGCTGATCCGCCGCATCCGCGACCAGGGTGCCACCATCGTGTTCGTCGAGCACGTGATGCGCGCCGTGATGGCGCTCACCGACCGCATCGTGGTCCTGAACCACGGCAAGCTGATCGCGCAGGGCGAGGCCGCGGAGGTGATGAAGGACACCGAGGTGGTCAACGCGTACCTGGGGAAGCCCGCCTATGCTTGAAGCCGCGCAACTGCAGGCGAGCTACGGCGCCGCACCCGCGCTGTGGGACGTGTCGGTGCGCGTGGCCCCGGGCGAGCTGGTGTGCGTGGTGGGTCCCAACGGCGCCGGCAAGAGCACGCTGATCAACGTGATCGCGGGGCTGCACCGCGCACGCGGCGGCCGCCTGCAGTTCGAGGGCGAAGACCTCACCCGCCTGCCCGCCCACCTGTTCTGCGCCCGCGGCATCGCCATCGTGCCGGAGGGCCGCCGGCTCTTCACCGGCATGACGGTGCAGGAGAACCTCGCCCTGGGCAGCTTCCTGCCGCAGGCCAGGGCGCAGCGCGCCGAATCGCTGGCGCAGGTGCTGGCGCTCTTTCCCGCGCTGGAGGCCAAGCTCGCGAGCCCGGCCGGCGCGCTCTCGGGCGGGCAGCAGCAGATGGTGGCCATCGCCCGCGCGCTCATGAGCCGGCCGCAACTGCTGCTGCTGGACGAGCCTTCGCTGGGCCTCGCGCCGGCGGTGGTGCTGGACATGTTCAAGGCGATCCGCGGCATCAACGCCCGCGGCACCTCGGTGCTGCTGGTGGAGCAGAACGTCGCCATGGCGATGGAGATCGCGCACCGCGCCTACGTGATGGAGGAAGGCCGCATCGTGGCCGAGGGCGCGCCGCGCGAGCTGCTGGCACGCCCGGAGATCCAGAAGGCTTATCTCGGTTTGGAGGCTGTGTAACTTCTGCATGCGCGCGTGTGGCGTGCATGGCCTCGAGCGGGCCCGACGGCCGGCTGTTACGCTACACCCCGCCTCCGGCCACGAAGTCGCTCCCTTGAACCTCCCCCTCATCACCGACGGCCTGTTCTATGCCGTCGCAATCCCTGCCGTGCTCCTCATGGGCGTCAGCAAGAGCGGCTTCGGCGCCGGCTTCGGCTCGCTCGCGGTGCCGCTGATGGCCATGGCGGTCAGCGTGCCGCAGGCCGCCGCCATCATGATGCCGGTGCTGTTCGTGCTCGATTGCATGGGGCTCGCGGTCTACCGGCGCGACATCCAGTGGCCGCTGCTGAAGTTCCTGCTGCCCTTCGGCCTGCTCGGCACGGTGGTGGGAACGCTGATGTTCCGCCTGCTCGATACGAAGCTGGTGGCGGGCATCGTCGGCCTGTTCACGCTCGCCTTCCTCGCCCAGCGCGTTCTGTTCCCGCCCAAGGCCGACAGCCCGCCGCCGCCACGCTGGCTGGGCGCGCTCCTCACCGCCACCTCCGGCTTCACCAGCTTCGTCGCCCACGCCGGCGGGCCGCCGCTCACGGCCTACGTGCTGCCGCTGCGCCTGTCGCCGGTGGTGTTCACTTCCACGATGGCGGTGTTCTTCTTCGCGATCAACCTGGCGAAGTGGGGCCCCTACGGCTGGCTGGGCCTGCTGGACCTGCGCAACATGAGCACCTCGCTGGCGCTGCTGCCTTTCGCGCCGGTCGGCGTCTTCATCGGGGTGAAGGTCGCCCGCCGTATCTCACCGGTGCTGTTCTATCGCTTCATCACGCTGGGTATGCTGCTCACGGGATTGAAGCTGGTGTGGGACGGCTTCCTGGCCGCGCGCTGACGCGTTCTCGGTCCCGTCTTCAGTGGCGCCGCCGCCGGTGGTGCAGCAGCACCGCGAGCCCCAGCCCCGCCACCAGCCCCTGGGCGGCCAGGCCCTGCGCCGTCGGATGCAGGCCCAGCGCGGGCAGCATCGCGAAACGCACGGCGCTCGCCGGCAGCAGCTGCGCGTCCTGCAGCTCGGAAATCCCGTGGCCGACGAACACCAGCGCGATGGCGGCCAGCAGCACGGAAGTCGCCGCCTGCAACCGGGCGAACGGCAGTGCGCCGCTGAAGCGCACGATCGCCCAGGCGAGCGCCGCCAGCAGCACCGCCGCCGACGCGACGCCGCCCGCGATGGCGCTGCGCCCCGAGGCTGAGGCGTGCGCCCACAGCACCTGCAGCAGGATCACGATCTCGAACAGCTCGCGGTACAAGGCGAGGAAGGCGACGCCCGCGAGCGCCCATGCCGTGCGCCGCTCCACCGCGCCATTGCTGCCATCGGGCAGCAAGGTTTCCCGGGCCAGCGGCGACGAGCGCCGGGGCAGGCCGAAGACCACGTACAGCAGCATCGCCGCGGCGAGCAGGGTCGTGACGCCCTCGGTGACTTCCCAGTCGGCGCCGCCGGATTCCACGAACGGGCCGGCGGCGAACCAGGTGGCGAGCGTCAGCAGCACGGCGGCCATCCAGCCCGCATGGAGAGGGTCCATGGCCGCCGCCTGGCCGCTCCTGCGCACCATCGCGGCCAGGGCCGCCAGCACCAGGACCGCCCCGATGCCTTCGCGCAGCGGCACCAGCAGCGCGCTCACGTAGAGTGCCGCGGCGGTGCGGGCATCGCGCTCCAGGCGTTCGGCGGCGCGATCGAGCAGCCGCTCGACGCGCGTGGCGTGGGCCGCGACGGTGCCGGCGCGCTGGTGGGTGTCGATGGCGGCAGCCAGCGCCCGCAGTTCGCGCCGGATCTCGTGCCGCAGCCCCGCGTCGCTCGCTTCCACCCGTGCGGCGAGCGGGCGAAGGGCCTCGCGGGCGGCCCCGACCTGGTTGCGCGCCAGCGCCACGTCGTGGCGCACGTAGGCCCAGACCGCCTCGCGCAGCAGCGTGCGCGCCAGCACGATTTCCGCGGGGCGCGCGATCTGCTGTTCGCCCTGCGCTGCGAAGTCCGCCCGCGGCAGGCCAGCGCCGGCGGCGACCAGGAGCAGGCGCAGCCAGCGCAGGAACGCGCCGCGGAGGTTCATGGCGACAGGACGAAGTTGCGCGCAGGATAGCGAGCGGCTGCCGCGCTGCCATCCTGTCAATCTTGACAAAGCCGACGGGCGGCACGCGCCGCGCCGGAGCCCGCGCGCAGCGAAGCGGCCTCAGGGCCGCGACTCGTCCCAGCCCGGCAGGCGCTCCTCGCCGCGCTTGCGGCGCGCGGCGTTCTCGGCGCGCTCGCGCGCCATCTGCTCCTCCAGCTGGTGGCGGCCTTCCTTCACCACCGCGATCATGCGGGCGCGGTCGCGGTAGTGCGGGTACATCTTCTCGAACAGCTCCAGGTTGTGGCGGCGGAAGCGCATCGCCTGTCGGCGCGCCTCGAAGGGCGTGTGCCCCAGCACCTCCAGCACGGTGCGGCCGCTGCGCAGGCTGGACTCGAACAGCTCGCGCTCCACCCGCATCACGCCGCGGTCGCGCAACGCGTTCCAGTGCGGCACGTCGCGCGCGCGGGCCACCAGCTCCAGGTGCGGGAAGTGCTCGCGCACGAGGTCGATGATGCGCAGCGACTGCTCCTTGTCGTCCACCGCCACCACCAGCACGCGGGCCTTGGCGGCGCCGGCGGTGCGCAGCAGGTCCAGCCGGGTGGCGTCGCCGTAGTGCACCGTGTAGCCGAAGGAGCGCGCCGCCTCCACCATGTCGGCGTCGTGATCGAGCACGGTGGAGGCGATGCCCTGCGCGTTGAGCAGGCGGCCGATGATCTGGCCGTAGCGGCCGAAGCCGGCGATGATCACCGGCGCCGCCTGCGGCTCGCTCAGTTCCGGCAGGCGGCGGCGCCGGCCGCCGGAAAAGCGGGGCAGCACCAGCCGGTCGATCGCCAGCAGCAGCAGGGGCGAGAGCAGCATCGAGACCGCCACGGCGCCGATCAGCAGCGAGGCCGTTTCGGCCGAGAACACCCTGGCGCCGGCGGCGGCCTGGAACACCACGAAGGCGAATTCGCCGCCCTGCGCCAGCAGCAGCGTGAACACCGGCCGCTCGGCCAGCGGGATGCCCATCGGCTTGGCGATGCCCCAGATCACCGCCGACTTCAGCACCAGCAGCAGCACCACCACCAGCGCCATCCAGCCGGGCGAGCGCGCCAGCACGCCGAAGTCGATGCTCATGCCCACCGCGATGAAGAAGAGCCCCAGAAGCAGACCCTTGAAGGGCTCGAGGTCGGTCTCGAGCTCGCGCTTGTATTCGCTTTCCGCCAGCAGCACGCCGGCGAGGAAGGCGCCCAGGGCCATCGAGAGGCCCACCAGCTGCATCAGCGCCGCGATGGCCACCACCAGCAGCAGGGCCGCCGCCGTGAAGATCTCCGGCGTGCGGCTCTTGGCGATCCAGCGCAGCACGGGGCGCAGCGCGAGCCGGCCGCCGAGGATGATGCCGCCGATCACGGCCACGATGCGCAGTGCCTCGAAGCCATGGCCGTCCCCGCGCGCGTCCTGCGTTCCGCCCAGCAGCGGCAGCAGGGCGAGGATGGGAATGGCCGCCACGTCCTGGAACAGCAGGATGGAAAAACCGGCGCGGCCGCTGCTGGTGGGCAGCAGGTTGCGCTCGCCGATCACCTGCAAGGCGATCGCCGTCGACGACAGGGCCAGCCCCAGGGCCGCCACCAGCGCAATGCGCCACGGCGCGCCGGCGATCAGGCCGGCCGCGAACAGCAGGGCCGCGCACCCCAGCACCTGGGCGCTGCCCCAGCCGAAGATCGGCCGGCGCAGGCTCCACAGCCGGCGCGGCTCCAGCTCCAGGCCGATCAGGAACAGCATCAGCACCACGCCGAATTCGGCGAAGTGCAGGATGTCCTCGACGTTCGTCACCAGGCTGAAACCCCAGGGCCCGATGGCGATGCCGGCAGCGAGGTAGCCGAGGATGGAGCCGAGGCCGATCGCGCGCGACAGCGGCACGGCCGCCACTGCGGCGCCGAGATAGATCAGGCTGTTGGTCAGCCAGGCAGGAGCGTGTTCCATTCAGTCGAAGTCGAGGGCGTCCGCCGCGGGGCGGTCGGCGCTCGGCACGTCGTTGATCGGGGAAGTGGCGAGTTCGGCGATCTCCGGCCAGTCCGGGTAGCTGGCGAGGCGGTCGCGGAAGACCGCCGCGTGGGCATCGAGTTCCTCGCTGCTCACGCGGTGCGCGCCATGCAGCACCATCGGCGGCAGGAAGCGCATGCCGCACAGGGCCGCAGTCTGCTCGTAGGGCGGCAGGAAGGCGTCGAAGAAATAGCGGTTGTAGCCCTGCGGGTGGTAGGCGGCCTCGGGGCCGCCGGTGCTGGTGACCAGCCAGCAGTCCTTGCCGCGCAAGGCGGTGCCCGCGCGGCCGTAGGCCCAGCCGTAGCGCAGCACCTCGTCCAGCCACAGCTTCATCAGCGGCGGCATCGAGTACCACTGGATCGGATGCAGCAGCACCAGCAGCCGCGCCGCCTCCACGTGGGCCTGTTCGGCGGCGATGTCGATGTCGTAGTCGGGGTAGCGCGCGTACAGATCCTGCACCTGCACGCCGGGCACACTGCGGGCCTGCTGCTCCAGCAGCCGGGTCACGCGCGAATAGCGCCAGTCGGGGTGCGCCGCCAGCACGTACACGCCCGGCGGGCGGTTTGCGGACTCATCCATGCCCTGTACCATAGTCCAAAGTGGCCCAGGCTCGGCGGGGCCGCGCCATCAGGAGCCCGTTCATGCCGGTCGTCGTCGTCGCGAACCCGAAGGGTGGGGTGGGCAAGTCCACCATCGCCACGAATATCGCAGGATTCCTGGCCAGCCGCGGCCACGGCGTGATGCTCGGCGACGCGGACCGGCAACAGTCCTCCCGCCTCTGGCTGCGCCTGCGCCCGCCGGAGGCGCGGGCGATCAGCAGCTGGGAAGTGGGCGAGGGCAAGCTCGCCCGGCCGCCGAAGGGCACCACGCACGTCGTGCTCGATACGCCCGCGGGCCTGCACGGCAAGTTGCTGCAGGAGGCACTGCGGCTGGCCGACAAGGTGGTGGTGCCGCTGCAGGCGAGCATCTTCGACATCTACGCCACGCGGGCCTTTCTCGACGAGCTGGTGCAGCTGCGCAAGGCCGGCCGCATGCAGGTGGGCATCGTCGGCATGCGGGTGGACGCGCGCACCATCGCGGCCGACAAGCTGCAGGAGTTCGTGGAGGGCCTGGGCCTGCCGGTGCTCGGTTTCCTGCGGCCGACGCAGAACTACGTGCACCTCGCCGCGCGGGGGCTGACGCTGTGGGACGTGGCGCCGGCCAAGGTGGAGCGCGACCTGGAGCAGTGGCGCGCCATCACGGAGTGGCTGCAGGCGTGAGGGCGAGCGGGATGCTGTAATCGGGCGATGAAGACCATCGATTCCCTTGCCGAACTGCCGGCGCTCGTGGGCCAGGAACTGGCGGTGAGCGACTGGATGCCCGTCACGCAGCAGCAGATCGACCTGTTCGCCGACGCCACCGGCGACCACCAGTGGATCCACGTGGATCCCGAGCGCGCGAAGTCGGGCCCGTTCGGCACCACCATCGCGCACGGCTTCCTGACCCTGTCGCTCATCCCGAAGATGGTGGAGTCGGCGCTCGAGATCCGCAACCAGCGCATGAGCGTGAACTACGGGCTCAACCGGGTGCGCTTCCCGGCGCCGGTGCCGGCGGGCAGCCGGCTGCGCGCGCGCGTCAAGCTGCTGGAGTGCGAGCCGCTGCCGCAGGACGGCATGCAGATCGTGTGGCAGGTGACCGTGGAGCGCGAAGGCGGTGACAAGCCTGTCTGCGTCGCCGAGTCGGTGACGCGCCGCTACGGCTGAGTCCTGTAACTCGTAACCGGCCCTTACCCGGCTCAAAAAAAATGCCCGCACGAGGCGGGCAGGAAGAAAGGAGTCTGGGTTGCCTGGCCTGCCCTGATCGGGCCGGTTAGAGCGCAGATGCAGGACCGTTCGTGGGCTTTCAAACACAGCCGCATGAAACAGCGCATTGCTCCTGTGCCCGGTTGCACAAGGCTCAGGCAGCACCCGCGAAGCCTTGCTGGCGCCACGCCTCGAACACCGTCACGGCCACCGCATTGGAGAGGTTGAGGCTGCGCTGCGCGGGGCGCATCGGCAGGCGCAGGCGCTGCTGTGGCGCGATGGTTTCCAGCAGCTCCGGCGCGAGGCCGCGCGTCTCCGAGCCGAAGACGAGCCAGTCGCCCGGAGCGAACGCCACGTCGTGCACGCGCCGCGTGGCGCGGGTGGTGAGGGCGAAGAGGCGCTCGGGTGCGGGTTGCTCGGCCTGCAGCAGGGCGGGCCAACTGGCGTGCCTTCGCACCTCGGCGTACTCGTGGTAATCGAGCCCGGCGCGGCGCAGGTAGCGGTCCTCCATCGAGAAGCCCAGCGGCTCCACCAGGTGCAGCGTGCAGCCGGTGTTGGCCGCCAGGCGGATGACGTTGCCCGTGTTGGGCGGGATCTCGGGCGTGACGAGCACGATGTGGAACATCGGGGGATTGTGGCGTGGCTCAGCCCTGCGAATGCGGCTCCGTGCGCGCGAGGACGACGGCGCTGACGCGCCGCGCGCCGGCCTGCCGCAGCGCCTGCGCCGCGCCATGCAGCGACGCTCCGCTGGTCATCACGTCGTCGACCAGCACGACGTGCTTGTCCCGCACTTGATGCGCCCGCAGCGGCTCGACGCCGAAGGCGCCCGCCACGTTGCGGCGGCGCGCGGCGCGGTCCAGCGCCGTCTGCGAGCCCGTCTCGCGCAGGCGCAGCAGCAGCGTCGCATCGGTCTTCGCGGCCGCCAGCTGGCGCGCCAGCAGCAGCGCCTGGTTGAACC